>UQXU01000067.1 GCA_900545085.1 uncultured Eubacteriales bacterium | reverse complement strand
TTATGCAGCTTTTTCTTAAATATTCATCCCAAATTCATCACTTTTTTTGAAAAAATGTGCTTTTTTATTAAAAATCCCGCTATTTTCGTTTCTAAACGCGCGTTTTTTTCAGTTTATTACACGTATTTAGTAAAATTTATGTGCAAAAAAAGTTTCTGTCTAAGCTCCGACAGAAACTTTTTCTCTTTTCTCATTTTTATTTCTATGTTTATGTCTTTTTATTAGCGCATCCGCAAAGCCGCATATCGGCGTCAAATACAAATAACACGCAGCAACAAGGCATACGCTCGGCGCAGACATCGCCGCTATGGGCACCGCTCCCGCTATGGACCACGGCACCAGCGGTGCTATTAATACCGCCGTATTCTCCAGCGAAATCGCCAGCTCCTCTCTGCTCTGCACTTCGTCGCAAAGCTGCTTTGTAAGCATTATCGCCAGAGTCTGATTGCATGACACCATAGAAGCCGCCACAGATGCACACAGGACGCTTCCATACGGTGTAGCTTTATCTCCTACCGCTGCTATTTTGTTCTTTATCCCCGTGAGCAGCTCCGTCTCTCGGAATATGCCTGCATACGCAGAAGATATGCAGACTATAGCGCACACATTGAGCATTGACAATATACCGCCGCCGTCCAACATTTTCGCCGCTTCCGCATCTGCCGCAGTATATCCGCCGAGCATCCACTTCAAAATATCCGGCGCCGACGCCCCTTGAACCGCGGCGCAAATCACAACAGCGGATATTATTCCGCTCGCGAGAGTTACTTTTACATTCGCTTTCAGCAGCGCCGGCACAAGCACACAAACCGCCGGCAGAACCGCCGTCCAGTGCAAATTCAATTCTTTCGCAAATATTCCGCTTACTCCGACGTCAGCCGCCGAACTGTCCGCCGTCATGCCAACAACAATATAAATCACAGACGTCAGCGCAAAAGGCACGACGGAGGTTTTAACCATTTTCTTTATATTAGTAAATATATCCGTCTCCGTCAGCTCACTGACCAGCAGCGCACTTGTGGACACGGGCGAGCATCTGTCTCCGAAGTATATTCCGGACATTATCGCTCCGCCCGTCCAAACAGGATGGGCGCCGACGGGCTCCGCCATAGTCATACATATAACACCCATAGTCGCCGCCGTTCCAAACGACGTCCCCGTTAAAAACGACAGCATGCAGTTCAGCAAAAAAGCCAGAAGCACAAACAGCTGCGGCGTTATTACATTTGCAGACCACGATATTATAACCGCTATCGTCCCCGACGCTCTCCAAGCCGCCGTGAGCATACCCACCAGCAGAAACATCAAGAGTACGCTTCTAGCCGTTTTTACTCCATCCAGTGACATTTTGAGTATCTCAAGCGGTTTTTTCCCTCTAATCATAGCGTATACAAAAAACAGCACGTACCCCGCCGCCAGAGCATACAGTATGGGCAGTTCAAACGCGATGCACCCGAGCAGAACAAGCGCAAACAACGCCAACGTCAACGTTTCCATATCTTTCCTCAAACTCTATTTTCTCAATATACAAGCACTCAAGACTTCTCCGAAGCATATAAAAACATCAGATGTTGGGATTAGGGACTATCTTTATAATTTCTTTGTCTTCATCTATATTTTCAAGAATAAACAAGTTTTTAAAAGATTCAATACGCTTTTTTGCCGGAAGCTTGGTCGCTATAGCTATTCCGCATCCTACGACAGTCACTCCGAACTCCTTCATCATCTCAAATACAGCGCGCATAGTTCCTCCGCCCGCAAGAAAATCGTCTATAACCAAAGCTCTCTGCCCTGCGCTCACCGCACGTTTAGAAAGCGACATAGTCTGGAGCCGTTTCGACGAGCCGGACAGATAATTTATCGTCACAACCGAACCTTCCGTCAGCTTGCTCTCCTTGCGCGCGACTACCAGCGGCTTCCCGAACAGCCTCGCCACAGACATCGCAAGAGGTATACCCTTTGTCTCTATAGTTACTATCACATCGGGATTTGTATCCGAAAACATATCCCAAAGTATCCTCGCCATGCCGTCTACATACTGTGGACTCATCAAAATATCCGCAGTATACATAAAATTCCCCGGCAGAATCCTGCTTTTATCCGACAGCTTCTCACAAATATCGTTCAGCAGCTCCCCGCGGGACTGCCTATCCATGCGCGGAAGGTATCTCACTCCGCCGCCCGCGCCCATTCGCACCTCCAGCTCTCCCATGTCGAACTTTCGCAGCACGTCCCCTATTATCTGCACATCCTCGCTCAGAGTGGACTTAGCCGCGCCGAAAAAACGCGAAAACTTAGACAGCGGAAACACCTTATTCGGGTTTTTAGTCAGCATAACTGTTATAGCCGTTATGCGTTCTTTTCTGTTTATTTGGTTCATGCCTTCCTCCAAAATTCCGAACTATACTCTATATTATATACCAAATAATTCGGATTTCAACCGTTCTATGACATTTCCTGTGATAAACATTTAGACTTGTTAGCAACGTAAAAATTTGATATAATCATCTTTAGCAATATGCAGCATTGGCGCGAAAGCCCATGCTCCGAAAGGAAAACCTTATCTGACATGATTAAATTAACTGATTATAAAGACAAAAAGATACATTTTATAGGAATCGGCGGCTGCTCTATGAGCGGGCTGGCTCAAATCCTCAGCAATCTGGGATATAATGTAGACGGCAGCGACATAAAAGAGTCCTCTTTCACAAAAACTCTCATGGACTCCGGAATCGACGTAAAAATCGGTCACGACGAATCCTACGCCAAAGACGCCTCTCTCATCGTCTACACTCCCGCTATCAAACCCACAAACCCCGAGTTCGCATACGCCGTTCAGCATGACATAATGATGATAGAACGCGCGCAGCTCCTGGGTATGATAAGCGCAAACTACAATCAAGTCGTCGGCGTATCCGGCTGCCACGGCAAGACAACCATCACGTCTATGCTGGCGTGTATCACAAAAGACTCCGGCATAGACCCGACCGTCCACGTCGGCGGCATGGTAGACTTCCTCTCGGGCGGCGTTTGTCTCGGAAACAGCGATATATTTATAACCGAAGCCTGCGAATACGTCCGCAGCTTCATGAGTCTGCACCCGAGCGCAATTATATTGAATAATATAGACGACGATCATCTGGACTATTATAAAGACATAGACGAGATAATAGACGCCTTTGTGGATTTCATAGCTCTTTTGCCCGAGGACGGCGTGCTTTTCATCAACATAGACGACAAAAACAACATGAAAGCCCTCGCCCGCTGCACTCCTCCCAAGGTCGTAACGTACAGCGCCTCCGGCAACGCAGATTACTGCATCAAATCAGTTAAATTCGACGACATGGGAGCGCCTGAGTTTGACGTCATATGCCGCGGAGAAAACCTAGGAAAAATCAAGCTTAACGTCCCCGGTATGCACAACGCAGCCAACGCGCTGGCCGCCGCCGCTTTAGCACATGAAGTATTCGGAATCTCCATAGACGAATGCGCTAAAGACCTTGCGGACTACCACCTCGCGGGCAGACGCTTCGAAAAAGTCGGCGAAAAGGACGGCGTGACCATTTTCCACGATTACGCGCATCATCCGAGCGAAATTAAAGCGTGCCTCGAAGCAGCTCATAACTATCCTCACCGCAAGCTCTGGGTACTTTTCCAGTGCAATTCTTACACTCGCGCCCGCACTCTCAAGGACAAATACGCATCTGCCTTCGACAACGCAGACATGGTTCTCGTCCCTGACATATACCCGGGCAGAGATATAGACACGGGTGATATACACGCCAGAGATCTCGTATCCGCCATAAACGCGCACTCCAACAACTGCGTATATCTCCCCACATTCCGCGAAATACGCGACTACCTGCGCGACAGATGGCAGCCGGGTGATATAGTCCTGACCTTAGGCTCAGGCGACGTCAACAAGCAACAGCTTATATTGCTCGACGATTGATACTAATTCGTAAAAAAACGGCCGAGTTTAATCACTCGGTCTTTTGTTATGCCAAAAAGACTTCCCCCAACGCGAGAAGTCTTTAATAAGCATTTTATCATTCCGCTTTGACGAGCTGACCCAGATCGAACGGCGTATCCTGATACACATAATAGTTGAGCCAATTGCTGAACAGAAGGTTCGCATGGCTGCGCCAGCGCACGACGGGCGTTCTGCTCGGATCGTCATCGGGATAGTAATTGTACGGAACGTTAATCGGCAGACCACGGCCTACGTCGCGGTCGTACTCCTTTTTGAGCGTATCCACGTCGTACTCCGAATGACCTGTAACAAATATCTGACGACCCTTTTTAGCGTATATTATATATATCCCCGCATCGTCCGAGCGGCTGACAATCTCCAGCTTGGGGTTCGCTTCGACGGCAGCCTCGTCTATACCCGTATGTCTCGAATGAGGAGCGTAAAACACCTCGTCGAATCCGCGCGTGAGCTGAAATGAGTTGTTCTCAAGATAGTGTTCAAAAACCCCGAACATTTTCTGCTTCAGCTCTATTTTTTCTATGCCGTAATGATAATACAAAGCCGCCTGAGCGCCCCAGCATATATGCAAAGTAGAATAGACATTCGTCTTTGTCCACTCCATTATCTCCACCAGCTCCGACCAATAATCCACTTCATCAAAGTCCATAAGCTCTACCGGCGCGCCGGTTATTATCATGCCGTCGAATCTCTCCGAGCGCACCTCGTCGAATGTTTTATAAAACTGTTCGAGATGAGTCTCGGAGGTATTCCTCGATTCATGGCCGCAGGGCCGGAGCAGCACGATCTCCACCTGAATGGGCGAGTTGCCCAACAGGCGCAGCAGCTGCGTCTCTGTGACGATTTTAGTCGGCATTATATTTAATATACATATTTTGAGCGGGCGTATGTCCTGAGAGCTCGCCCTCTCGTCAGTCATCACAAATATTCCCTCGCCCGTGAGTATTTCCGCCGCGGGCAGTTTCGCAGGTATGTTAATTGGCATTGAAGTCCCCCTAATAACTCAAATCTGTTTTGGATTTATTATACTCTTTTTTTTCAAGCTTGTACACCGCAAGTTTAGTTCTCACCATAAATTGACATAGCTCATATATTTATGTTATTATAGCCGAAGATTGAGTAAACTGTAAAATCGGCGCATAGGTCTCCGGCTCCCCGCCGGAGATTAGATTAATTTAACCGCAGACAGAAAGGGAATAATATGAGCAAAATAAGCGCCTGGATGCGCACCAGATCCCAGGATATGGCCGAACTCCTGGTAGAAATAAATGTCGACCAATTCATAAAGGGCAACATCAGCGGCTACGGTATGCGCAGCCGCGTTATTGAACTGATAGAAACGCTGAAAGCGTCTCTATATCCCACGCTGTACGCCAGCGATTTCAACGACAGCGCATATCTCGGAGCGCAGGTCACGGGCAGCCTTAACACAGCGGCCATGATGCTGCATTCTATAATCAAAGACGTACTCATGAACAAATGCCGAATAAACGGAGATCATGAGCACACCGAAAGCTGCCACGAATGCGAAACAGAGGCGGACGACGTGACCATCGCCTTCCTGCGCAGTCTGCCGGACATACGCCGCACTCTCGCGACTGATATTCAAGCGGCATACGAAGGCGATCCCGCTGCTATATATACAGAAGAGATACTCCTCGGCTACCCGTCTATAGAAGCCGTTAGCATATACCGCATGGCTCACAAACTCTTTGAACTGGGCGTGCCGATCATCCCCCGCGTAATGACAGAATACGCTCATCAGCAAACCGGCATAGACATCCACCCCGGCGCTACAATCGGCAGACATTTCTTCATAGATCACGGCACCGGCGTAGTCATAGGCGAGACATGTGTAATCGGCGACAATGTAAAGCTGTATCAGGGCGTCACCTTGGGCGCTAAGAGTTTTGAAATGGACGACGCGGGCATGCCTGTAAAAGGCGTGAAGCGTCATCCCAACATAGAAAATAACGTGGTGATATACTCCGGCGCGACTATTCTCGGCGGCGACACGACGGTGGGCGAAGGCAGCATCATAGGCGGCAACGTCTGGCTTGTGCATTCCGTCCCTCCGCACACCAGAGTATACAACTCTACCCCCAATCCAAACATAAGCATAGAAGAACCATAAGCCTCAGCATAAAAAGAGACGGCGCAGAGTTAAACCGTGCCGTCTTTTTTATTTACGCCGAAGTATTTATTTTAAAGCATTATATTTGCGGTTTCAGCTCTACTCCATGCTCTGAGCATACGCGCGCTATAGTCTGCGCCGCTTCCTCAAGCTGCTCGATAGAGTGAGCCGCACTTATAGAGAGTCTCAGCCTGCTCTGACCCTTCGGAACCGCGGGGAACACCGCCGGCGGTATAAACACGCCGTTCATTAGCAGCTCATGAGATATTTCAAACGCCAGATCATCAGGCCCTATCATAACGGGTACTATCGCCGATTCCTTTGCGGAGCAGGTATCCAGCCCCAATTCCTTTAGCCTTTTTATTATATATGCTATGTTTCTATGAAGCTGATTTACAAGCGCGTTATCCCGTCTGATAAGTTCTATAGACTTTCTGCAAGCCGCCGCGAGAGGCGGGCTTATTCCTGCCGTGAACACAAACCCGGGCATGGAGTATTTCAGATAATCAATAATTTCTTTTCTAGCCGCGATATAACCTCCGCACGTGCCCAGAGTCTTGGACAGAGTCCCCATCTTAATATCTATCGCATCTCCCGGCAGCCCGAAATAATCGTCCACGCCGCCGCCATGCTCGCCGATGACTCCCGTCGAATGCGCCTCGTCTACCATGAGAAAAGCGCCGTACTTCTGCTTCAGCCTTATAAACTCAGGTATAGGCGCAATATCGCCGTCCATGCTGTACACACCTTCCACGACAATAAGCACCTTTCGGAACTTGCCCGTTATGCTCTGCAGTATCCCCTCCAGCGCGCGGGTATCATTATGCGGAAAAGCCTTGCTCTCCGCCTGAGAAAGCTGGCATCCCATAGTTATGGAATTATGAGAAAGCGCATCATATATTATCAGATCTCCCTTCGTGCAGAAAGAACCGATAAAATTCAAATTAGTCGAATGACCGCCCGTCATCACTATTGCAGCTCCTGTATGCTTCCAATCCGCAATTTCCTCCTCGAGCTTCATATAAAGCGTCTTTTCGCCCGCAAGGATTCTGCTTCCGCTCGCAGATGTGCCGTATTTTTTAACCGCGTCTATCGCCGCTTCCACAGTCTCAGGATGACCGGAAAGCCCGAGATAATTGTATGAGCCGAGATTTATGACTTCTTTTCCTCCGATTACGCTCGTATCTCTTACCGTGCTGTCGTGCGCCACAAAGTAAGGGTTTGCCTCCGGATTTTTTATCTCGCGCTTCATGCGATCCAAAAGCATTTTGTATTCCTCCGTCTGAGTGAAATCAGTTATTCGCTCTCCGGATGCAGCCGCATGCTCCTGGTTTTCTTCCGGCTTTGAGACTTCGCCGCCATTCAGCTTCACATATATAAGCTCGGCTATCTCCTGCACGTTGACTACATTTTGGAATTCCTCGTCAGGAATATACATCGAATATTTTTCTTCAAGCTGAGAGATTACGCCGATAACCGCAAGACTGTCTCCGCCGAGATCGTTTACAAAGTGGTCGAAGTCCCCTATTTCACTCTCTTTAAGCACGAGAACATCCGCAAAAACACTTCGCACGAAGTTCTTTATCTCTATGAATGATTCGTCCGCCTCGGCCGCGTCTATCTTTTTCGTTTCGCCCGTCTGTATTTTCTCCGCCGGAGTGCCTTCCAGCTTTTGCAGCGCGAGATTCAGCTCTCTGTATCTCCACGAGCCGTCCTCTATTGCCTTTCTGAGTTTCTGACGCTGTACTTTTATTCCGTTAGCCACCGGGAGCGGATCATCAGAAATGAGAACGTGGCGCACTTTCTTCGCCATCGGCAAAGCGTTGTTCGCCTCCAATATTTCTTCCGAGAGAGCCGCTATGGCCTTCTCATCGGCGTCCTCCTCCAGCTTCATAACCATTATTACTTCTTCATAATCTCCGCCCATTTTGGCGCCCATGACGCAATAGTCCGTTACATACGGCATCTGAATGAAGTAATCCTCCAGCTCGTCGGGGTATATATTCTCTCCGGACTGATCTACTATTACCTCTTTCAGCCTTCCTTCTATATACAATTTGCCGTCGCGCAGAGTGGCGATATCTCCCGTCGCGAACCATTCGTCAGTACGCGGAACATATTCTCCCGCGACCATCTGACCGCTGTAAAGCGACTTCCCGCTTATGAGCAGCTCGCCTTCGTCGCTTATTTTGTATTTGACCGATTCAAACGGCTTGCCTACGCTTCCCTTTACTCTCTGGCATATGTCGTAGCTGAACTCTACCGACGTTATGCCCGCTTCTGTCATGCCGAAGCCGTTATAAAGAGGATAACCTATAGTATTTATCGTTTTCAGCGTATCCGGAAGTATGTGTCCTCCGCCGTTTATCATAAACCGAACAGAACCTCCGACCAGGCTCTCTTGAATCGAGCGAAATACAGACGCCCCCATAACTCTCCTGCCCTTGCGCTTGGCGTGGGATTGAGTCGAATAACTGATTCTGCTTATGCGTCTGAACATACGCTCCTGACGTTCCCCGCCCTGAGCGACCTTCCGCATTATGCCCTGAGTTACATTGTTCCAAAACATAGGAACGCAGAAAATATGAGTTACCTCGTGCCTTCGGCACGTGTCCATTATCGTCTTGGGCGATTTATCCTTGAGATACACTATCGTCTTTCCAAAGAAAGAATACCACATATAAACAGCCACAAAGCCAAATATATGGTGCAGAGGCAGAAACGCCAAATTCTTGCACTCTCCGTCCGAAGTGTCGTACATTATGTCGCCGTTGTCCTTCAGGAAATAGCGTGCGTTATCCATCTGATGTCCCATGGCATCTCCGTTGTAGACGAACACGCGCGCCGTGCCCGTCGTGCCGGACGTGCAGAGGGCCACCTCATCCGCCCAATCCGGAGAAAAGCCTTCATCCAGCTTTTTCCCCAACAGAGACGTTGGCGTTATCTTATCATAGCCAGGGTATTCCGCTTTGTCGTCTGTTATTATCGCTACCGCGCCCGCCGTGTCCAAAAGATGAAGCGTTATCGCCGCATCTCCGCGATAGTCCAACAGCAGGGGCTTATACCCCGCCATCATTACAGACCAAAAAACAGCAGGCCAATCGGGGTTGTTGTCCAATTTTATACCTATATAGGATTTTTCCAAATTTCCCATCTGCGCCGCCAGAGCCGCCGCTCCGCCGCGTATCATTATATCGTATTCACGATATGTACGCTTTTTTATGCCTGACTCATCGTCATACTCCGCCGCAATCTTGTCCCCGTACTCCGTCATTATTGAATAAATATTTCTATACGAAAACTCGCTCGCCAGCTTATCGAGAGTATTAAAGCACTCTTTCATTTACGATTTTCTCCTTCAGATTACTACAAATACAATAATAAAAGATAATTTCTCAGAC
>UQXU01000066.1 GCA_900545085.1 uncultured Eubacteriales bacterium | reverse complement strand
ATTATACAAAAAAAAAAAAAATTGTCAACTGTTTTCGAGAAAAAAAGTTGATTGTAAGATAAAGTTGAATACTAAAAAAGCCATAGTGACATACCCGCATGACAAAACGCAGCTGCGACACAACATTTGTCAAGAGAGGGCATCCACTATGGACCGCCGCAATTAAAGCACAGGCCTGCCGAAACGCATCGGACGGACGGGGACTGCCTTTATTGTTTGCCTTTTTTAATTATTTTAGCTATAACTACAGTATTTGTTATGAATTTTACCTTAACCAGAAAGCTCTCGCCCACTTTGTCATACAATCTGCCGGCGGAGTATGTCCCGTTAGCGGTTGTATATACACTGTTTGCGACATATCCGAGAGTTACATTAGGCATATTTGGTAAAACAACCCGTATAGCTTCACTGTCATGAGGGTTATACGGCTCCTTAACGCATTGCAGCATCAGACCGGGTACAAACGGCTCTTTTCCGCAATAGTATTTAAATCCTACAATAGATACGTATTTTTTCATAGCTGCTTTCCCCTTTCTTTTTACGCCTTACTTACGCCTTACAGCATAAGTATAACACACGTATTGTCCTAAAAAGCGGTCATTAAAAAATTACGTATTCTATCAAAATGTTTTTCCTAAAGCTTTTCAGCCCATTCAGCCTCTTTGAACCCTACGAGAACAACGCCTTCGGTCACTACTATCGGACGTTTTACCAGCATTCCATCCGTAGCCAGGAGACGGAGCTGCTCTTCTTCCGTCATATCTTTGAGCTTGTCCTTCAAGCCCATACTTCTGTAAAGCATACCGCTCGTGTTGAAAAAGCGTTTCAGCGGCAGACCGCTGAGCGCGTGCCAATTTTTCAGTTCATCATACGTAGGCGCTTCCAGCTTAATATCTCGCAGATCGTATGTAATCCCGCGTTCATCCAGCCATTTCTGCGCTTTTTTGCACGTTGTGCATTTAGGGTAGCAAATATACTCCATTGCTTCTCCTCCGGAATCATTTTTTATATATTATATATTATTTTGCATTCCTCTACAATACATGTGCAATACATGCCCGGTTTACTCTTCCGCAGTTTTGTTAACTTAAACCAAATTATAGGTTGACATTCATGGTTTTTTATCATAAACTATGTATTAGCCGGCAGAACGAATGAAACGGAGAGAAACTTTGAAACAACGAGTAAAAACCAGAGACTTGATACTTTGCGCGCTTTTCACTGCGCTCACTGCCATTGGCGCATTCATACGCATTCCCGTACCCGTCGTGCCTTTTACACTACAGTTCCTGTTCACTATGCTCGCAGGGCTTCTCCTAGGCGGAAGAATGGGCGCGATAAGCGTGGGGCTTTACGCAATCCTCGGGCTTATAGGGCTTCCTATATTTGCAGAAGGCGGTGGGTTCGGATATCTTCTCAAACCCAGCTTCGGATATATAATAGGATTTATAATAGGCAGCTATGTAACAGGCAAGCTGGCGGACAAACCCGGAAAGCTGACATTCAAGAAACTCCTCGCCGCGAATTTTATCGGGCTTCTGATTGTATACGCAGCCGGCATGATTTATTACTATATAATATGTAATTACGTTATAGCGACGCCGATAGGCTTCTGGCCATTGTTCCTGTATTGCTTCCTGCTCGCTGTTCCCGGAGATATAGCTCTTTGCTTCCTCGCGGCTGTATTGGCAAAGCATCTGAAGCCTATATTAGCTAAAATGAGACTGCAATAAAACAAACACGAGGTTTTTCACAAATGGAATTAGTAGACACTCTGAAACGAAAAGCTCTGAACGGCGGTGAGATAACCAGAGACGAAGCTATCGCTCTCTCATCCGCTCCTCTCGGAAAGCTCGCCGCCGCGGCGGATGAGATAAGAACGAAAATGTGCGGCAACGGTTTCGACATATGCACAATAATAAACGGAAAGTGCGGAAAATGCTCTGAAGACTGCAAATACTGCGCTCAGAGCGCACACTATCATACAGACTGCGCAGAATCGTATCCCTTACTTTCTACAGACGAAATTCTGAATGAAGCGAAGTACAATGCAGAACGAGGCGTACTGCGATATTCTATCGTCACATCGGGAAAGAGACTTTCCGACGCTGAGGTAAATCACGTATGCGAGAGTATAAAAGCGGTGCGCGAAAAAGTAGGAATAGAGGTCTGCGTCTCCTTTGGATTGCTCGAAGAATCTGCCTTTCGCAAAATAAAAGAAGCAGGAGCATCCCGCGTACACTGCAATCTCGAGACCTCCGAGCGCTATTTCCCTCAGATATGCACCACTCATACATATCAGGATAAAATCGACACACTCAAAGCCGCCAAACGCGCCGGACTTTCAATTTGCTCCGGAGGAATAATCGGGCTCGGCGAAACCATGGCGGATAGAATAGACATGGCAATACAGGCGCGCGAGCTGGGAGTCAAATCCATTCCTGTCAACCTGCTCAATCCCATCCCGGGAACTCCATACGAAAACAACCCACATATCACCGCCGAAGAAGCAATGCGATGTGTAGCTCTGTTTAGATTTTTGATACCGGACGGCTCAATCAGGCTCGCGGGCGGACGCGGGCTTCTCAGCGACAAAGGCGAGGGCTGCTTCTGCAGCGGAGCGAACGCCGCCATCTCAGGCGATATGCTGACTACATCCGGTATTACAATAGAAACGGATATGAAAATACTATCAAACTTAGGATACGAACCGAGGCTTTGCAATGGCTAAGAAAATATTTATAACAGGAACGGGCACCGACATAGGAAAAACCTTCGCAGCCGGACTCATAGTAAAGAAACTGCACGAAAGCGGAAGAAACTCAGCATATTTCAAAGCCGCTATGAGCGGAAACACACGGCAGTCCGACGGAACTCTCGTCCCGGGCGACGCAAAGTATGTCCGCGATATATCCGGAATAAATCAGCCTCTGGAGCAAATGTGTCCTTACGTGTACGAAACAGCGGTATCTCCGCATCTCGCATCCAGAATTGAAGGCAACGCCGTAGAAATGCAGACTGTAAAAGAACGCTTCATGTCTGTTTGTGAGAAATACGATTATGTCACAGTCGAAGGGAGCGGCGGAATAATATGCCCCATAAGCTTTGACCGCGAGAAAATATGGCTGGAGGATATAATTAAAGAGCTGAATCTCTCGTGTATAATAGTCGCCGACGCCGGACTGGGGACGATAAACCATGTCGCATTGACGGTTGAATACATGCAGAGACGAGGAATAAAAATCAAGGGCTTGATATTCAACCGCTTCCATCCCGGAGACCTCATGGAAGAAGATAACATCAAAATGTGCGAATACGTCACAGGGCTTAAAACCATATCCTGCATTCAGGACGGAAGCAGCGACTTGAATATAGACGCGGATAAGCTCGCTGCGCTTTACGATTAATGTTGAGGAGGTAAAAATGATCTGGTATCCTTATCAGCAAATGAAAAAAATGAAGCTTCCGTACAAAATAGCTGACGCGGAAGGCGTATATCTATATACAGACGACGGCCATAGACTAATAGACTCCGTATCTTCATGGTGGAGCGTAATACACGGCTACAAGCATCCTGAGCTCAATGCAGCTATCCACGAGCAAACGGATAAGTTCGCTCACATCATGCTGGGCGGTCTAACTCACGATCCCGTAGAGAAGCTATCCGACAAGCTCGCGGAATGGCTGCCCGGAGATCTGGATTACTGTTTTTTTTCTGATTCCGGAAGCGTTGCCGTAGAGGTCAGCCTGAAAATGGCATTGCAGTATTTCGTCAACCGCGGCGATCTGAAACGAACCAAGGTGCTCGCACTCGAGCACGCATACCACGGAGACACCTTCAAAGCCATGGAAGTCGGAGACGACGAGGACTATCACTTCATATTGGAGGCTTACGGCGAGAAGAAAAACGCAATTCACATTCCGACTGAAATAACAGCTCTCGAACAGGCTTTTGAAAAACACCACTCCGAGCTTAACAGCTTCATAGTCGAGCCTTTGCTTCAGGGCGCAGGCGGTATGCGCATGTACGACGTCTCCTTTTTAAAACGCGCCAGAGAGCTATGCGATCAATACGGCGTGCTTCTCATTTTCGATGAAGTTGCAACAGGATTCGGGCGCACAGGCAACAGATTCGTCGCTGATCTCGTCCTGCCGGATATACTCGTACTCGGAAAAGCCCTTACCGGAGGTTACATAGGACACGCCGCTACCATCGCCAATCGCAAGGTATACGAAGGGTTTTTGGGAGAGGACGACAGCAAGGCTCTTATGCACGGTCCCACCTTTATGGGCAACGCCCTGGCATGCAGCGTCGCACTAAAAGGAATAGAGATTTTCCAGCGAGAAAACTACATGGAAAAAATCAAACACATAGAGGCTGTGACTCGCCGAGAAATGGCCGGCTTTTCGGACAGCAGGATTAAAGAAATACGCATAATGGGCGGATGCGTCTGCATCGAAGTTTTCAACCCAGATGATTTATACGGCTTCCAGCAATTCGCATTTGACCGCGGAGTATTCAGCCGCCCGTTCCTAAGCTATATGTACGCCATGGTGCCTTATGTAATCGAGCAGGAGCAGCTCGTACAAATATTGAACACAATGAAAGCCTGGTTCAGACGATAAATATAAAAAGTGCGAACGAGTATACCGCTCTTTCGCACTTTTTCGTATATATTATATATTATAATAGTTTTTATTTTACTGCATACATGTGGTTGAGCGGTCCCTTTCCCTTCCCAAGATCGAGCCCATACTCCAGCGCGCCCAATACGTACATTTTCGCTTTCTCCACGCTTTCCTCAAGCGTCGCCCCATCCGCAAGGCCGCATGCTATGGCTGACGACAGAGTGCAGCCTGTGCCATGCGTATTGCAATTGTTTACGCGATTAGCTCTGAACCAGCTTACTTTCCCGCCGCTGTACAGAAGATCTGCGGCGTCGCCGGAGAGATGTCCGCCTTTTATCAGAACTGCACATTTGCAGTTTATTTTCTCTGCGGCAGCGATCATATCCGCTTCCGACTTTATCTCCATTCCCGAAAGCTCCTCCGCTTCAGGTATATTAGGCGTAATAAGCGTACCCAGAGGAAATAATTCGCCAATGAGCGCGGATTGTGCGTCATTGTTCATGAGAGAGCTTCCGCTCGTAGATACCATAACAGGGTCAATAACTACGTTATCGGCATTATAAAATCTGAGCCTGTCAGCTATCGCTGTTATAATTTCTGCCGATGATACCATGCCTATTTTCACAGCGTCCGGCCGAATGTCAGTAAATATGCAGTCGAGCTGCTGCGCAACAAACTCCGGCGAGGATTCATATACCCCATATACACCGGTAGTGTTTTGCGCAGTCAATGCAGTTATTGCGCTCATAGCGTAAAGGCCGTGCGCACATATAGTTTTTATATCAGCCTGAATCCCCGCTCCCCCGCTGCAATCCGATCCGGCAATAGTCAGCACCGTTTTCATTCGAACGCCTCGTCGCAAAGCTCGCGCAGCTTTCTGCTCGCATTGCGTATATCGTCAGCGGCAAACACAGCGGATACAACAGCCGCTCCGCTCAAACCCAGACCTCCCAGCTCAGATACGTTTTCAGCATTAATGCCGCCTATAGCGCAAACCGGAATGCTGACCGCTTCGCATATAGACTTTACAGTATCCAGCGACACTGGCTTAGCATCTGTCTTTGTAGACGTCTGGAAAACCGCGCCCACGCCCAGATAATCCGCGCCGTCCTCCTCTGCTTTTTTAGCCTGCTCAACAGTCTGTACAGACACGCCGATTATAGCATCGTCTCCAATGATAGAGCGTGCATCCGACACGCTCATATCGTCCTGACCCAAATGGACGCCGTTTGCGCTGACTTTTATCGCCATATCTACATCGTCATTTACTATAAACGGAACACAATACTTATCGCATAGCATTCTCATATCCAAGCCCTCTGAAACAAATTCAATACGGGAAATATCTTTTTCTCTCAGCTGAACCATAGACGCGCCGCCTCTCAGAGCTTCTTCCACCGCTTCTCTGAGAGTCATCTCCCCCAGCCAGGATCTATCAGTCACAACATAGAGTCTCAAATCTTTTTTCTTCAAAACATTTATTTTCTCTTTCATTTTTACATCACCTCGAAATTTGCTGCTCTGTCAAGCTCCGCCCCTGTCAGATTATAGACGGCGTCTATCAGATAATTCCTGAACGAAGCATTGCCCGCGCCCGTCTCCTGCATCTTTGCAAACGCCTTTTCTCCGCATACTCCCATAGCGCATACAGCCTCCGACGCCGCTTCTACATCGCAGCCGCCCGCGACCAAATACGCCGCCGTCATAGCAGAGAGCATACACCCGCTGCCTGTAATACACGCCATCGCAGGAACACCGTTTCTTATTGCAAATGCTCTCTCTGCATCCGCGACTATATCTATTGCTCCTGTAATCGCAACCACGCTGCCTGTCTGCGCTGCGAAACTCTTTGCAAAAGCTGCGGAATCCGCCAGATTTTCTTCTGTAACGGCGTCCAGCTCGTTAGCGTCCACGCCCTGAGTCTCGCTGCTGCCCAAGGCTATTGCCTTAATCTCAGAGATATTGCCTCTTATCACAGAAAACTTCACTTCTTTAAGAAGCAGCTTCGCAGTATTCGTTCTCAAAGACGACGCCCCCGCGCCTACCGGATCCAGCACGACCGGATGAGACAGTTCGTTTGCCTTTTTCCCTGCGAGCAGCATGGATTTTATAGTACGCTCGTTCAGTGTGCCTATATTTATATTCAAGCCGGAGCAAATGGAGGTTATCTCCTCTACCTCGGCTGCGTCATCCGCCATTATCGGAGAACCGCCGCAGGCGAGGAGTACATTTGCGCAGTCGTTTACAGTTACATAATTTGTAATGTTATGAATAAGAGGATGCGCAGAGCGCACCAAATCAGTATATTTCCCCAGCATTATCTCACCATCCGAGCCAGTTTACAGAATATCTATGTATTCGCCGTTCAGCGCTTTGTTCATACTGCGAACTGCGCAGAATTTACCGCACATGGAGCAGGAGTCCTCAAACTCAGGGCTTCGGTCTGCTCTTATCGCCTTCGCTGTCTCAGGGTCTATCGCGCATTCCCACTGTGCATCCCAGTCGAATGTGCGCCTTGCGTCCGCCATCTTGTCATCTATATCTCTCGCGCCCGGAATATGCTTTGCAATATCGGCAGCATGAGCCGCAATCTTGGAAGCAATAATTCCCTGTTTGACATCGTCGAGATTAGGCAGAGCAAGATGCTCGGCAGGCGTCACGTAGCAGAGGAACGCCGCGCCGGAGGCCGCCGCTACAGCTCCGCCGATAGCAGACGTTATGTGATCATACCCCGGAGCAATATCAGTAACCAGCGGTCCCAATACATAAAATGGCGCGCCCATGCAGATAGACTGCTGAATTTTCATATTAGCAGCAATCTCGTCCAAAGCCATATGACCCGGGCCTTCTACCATTACCTGTACGTCACGCTCCCATGCTCGTTTTGTCAATTCACCCAGACGCACCAGCTCCTCTATCTGGCATACGTCTCCGGCGTCAGCCAGACAGCCGGGGCGGCAGGCATCCCCGAGAGAAATTGTAACGTCGTACTCACGGCATATCTCAAGAATCTCATCGAAATATTCATAGAAAGGATTCTCCTCGCCCGTCATGCTCATCCACGCGAACACAAGCGAACCGCCGCGCGACACTATGTTCATCTTACGCTTATGCTTCTTTATCTGATCTATCGTCTTGCGCGTAATGCCGCAGTGCAGAGTCACGAAGTCCACGCCGTCCTGAGCGTGCAGACGAACTACATCTATAAAATCCTTCGCAGTAAGCGTGGCCAGATCACGCTGATAGTGAATTACACTGTCATACACAGGAACCGTACCTATCATAGCGGGGCATTCTCTCGTCAGCTTGCGTCTGAACTCGGTAGTATCGCCGTGAGACGAGAGATCCATTATAGCTTCTGCGCCCATGTTCACGGCTTCCATAACCTTTGACATTTCTACATCGTAATCCTTGCAGTCTCGAGAAACGCCGAGGTTTACGTTTATCTTAGTTCTCAGCATAGACCCTACTCCGTTCGGATCGAGGCATTTGTGAAGCTTGTTCGCGCATATTACGACCTTTCCGGACGCGACCAAAGCTCGGATTTCCTCTGCGTCTTTATGCTCCTTCTGAGCTACAATACGCATCTGCTCTGTTATAATATTTTTGCGAGCCGCTTCCATCTGTGTAGAATAATTCATCTCTTACCTTCTTTCTTAGATCTATTAGACTTTTTCAGTATTTTCTTCTTTTATATGCCATGTCAATAATATGCCATGTCAATTTTAGTTAAATAAAAAACGAGAGCCGCCTGAATACAGGTATCCCTCGAATGAAAGCATTTCCTCCGCTGGCATTACCCAGATCAGGTTTAAGGGTCGAAGTTGATTACTTCCTCTCAGCCTGCCGACAAGCTCCCCTGTATATTATTTCTGTCTAACTCATAATATCATGCACATCTATCAATGTCAAGGCTTACTCAAGCAGCGTAAACTTGTTTTTATGATATGAGATAAGGCCTTCTGATTTGAGCTTGCTCAGCTCTGCGGACATGGCGCTTCTGTCCACGGATAAATAGTCAGCGAGCTGCTGTCTGTCAAAGGGTATTGTAAAGTCAACGCTGCCCGCACGGCGCGCCTCCGCAGACAAATAGGAAAGCAGCTTTCGTCTTGTGGTCCGCTGAGAAATATGAGACACCTTTTCAGTCAAAACAGCATTCTTCTGAGCCAAATCTGAAAGTATATTCTTAATGAGATTTACATGATACCTGCACGCAGAGGGGCAAAGAGTGAGTATTCTCCTAGCGTCGAACAGCATAATGCAGCAATCTTCCTCCGCCTGCACGTTTACACTAAGCATGTTATCCTCTCTCAACGCGAACGCCTCCGCAAATAAATTACCTTTAAAAACTTGGGATATTATGTTTCTGTTTCCGAGAATATCCTCTTGAAAGATACATGCTTTACCCGACAGCATCAGACCTATCCGCTCCGCTCTCTCCCCCGCGCGCAGTATCATTTCTCCCTGAGAATACTTCATTACATTCGGAGCAATGCAGCCGAGCGCGCTCTGTATATCCTCGTCGTCCGCGCCCGCAAACAACGCGCATTTCCTCAAAATTCCAAAATATTTTTTCATGCGCACCTCTAATTTTGTTGTAATAACAACAGATTTTCATGTTTGATTATATCATAATAAGTACCGAAGAAGATGATTTAAAGCTGTTTTTTGATTAAATGCGTAATGGATACTGGAACTTTAGGATAAGAGCCGTCTTTTGCGGCTCTTTTGTGTTTGTGTGTCACGGGCGTGCCTTAACTGTAAGCAAATGTTGTGAAAAATTTGACAGTTATAATACATACTCCATCTGACAGTCATATGGCTCCTCTTCGACATGCTTCCGGCTGTATATCCTTGCATCCACACATCCAAGAGCGTCCTTCCAATTCCCATTCTCCGCATATCCTCCGATACAAATCTTTTTAAAGTATTCTGATAAAAAG
>UQXU01000065.1 GCA_900545085.1 uncultured Eubacteriales bacterium | reverse complement strand
TTTTCACCACTCGTTCAACGAGTGGTTTTTTCATGCCTATTCGGCGCCAATAAAAGCCGGACAGGAGCATCGCTCCCATCCGGTTTTCGTCTTTTCTCAGCTCATAATCAGATACGAATTGATAAAATCGTCTATATCGCCGTCCATAACAGCGGTTATATTGCCCGACTCACAGCCTGTTCGATGATCCTTCACCATCGTATACGGCTGGAAAACATACGAACGAATCTGACTGCCCCATTCTATTTTCTTCATTTCGCCTTTGAGATTCTGCATCTCCGCCATGCGCTCGCTCTCCTTTTTCTCCGCCAATTTTGCGCGGAGCATGCTCATGCACGTTTCACGATTCTGCACCTGAGAGCGTTCAGTCTGACAGGAGACTACTATACCCGTCGGTATATGCGTAAGTCTGACCGCCGAAGATGTTTTGTTTACATGCTGGCCGCCTGCGCCTGACGCACGGAATACATCCATTTTTATATCGTCAGGAGCAATCGTAATCTCTCCGTCATCCTCTATCTCCGGCATCACGTCCAGCGATGCAAAGGAAGTATGCCTCCTTGCAGATGAGTCAAACGGCGAGATGCGCACAAGACGGTGAACGCCTTTTTCGGAGCGCAGATATCCGTAAGCGTTAAGCCCGTCAATCTGCATCGTAACGGATTTTATTCCGGCTTCTTCGCCGTCCAGATAATCCAGTACCTTCACGCCATAGCCATGCTTCTCCGCCCAGCGAGTGTACATACGATACAGCATAGAGACCCAATCCTGCGCCTCCGTACCGCCTGCTCCGGCATGCAGAGAGAGAATAGCGCTATGCGAGTCGTAATCTCCTTTCAACATAGCTGCGAGTTTAAGCTGCTCCGCTTCCGCATAGGATTCATTCACAGACTGAGAAATTTCTTCTTCCAGCGAGTCGTCATCCTCTTCTTCAGCCAGCTCCATAAGCACCTCTGCATCTGCGATCTTGCTCTCCAGCTTTTCATACGCTGCTACAGTCGCTTCTATGGGCTTCATCTTTCTGCTTGTCTTATTCGCTTCGTCTACATTCTCCCAAAAATCGGGAGCCTCCATTTTTTTCTTTAAGTCATTCAACTGCTGTTTTAATCCAGCCAAGTCAAAGTGACTCACCTGCCTCTTTCAACATTTTTTCTGCTTCGGACAGCTTAGCCTTGTACTCATCCAGTAGAATCATGTTAAAATCACCCCTTTTCCTAACGTAAGAGCTAAAACGCTCTATCCGCTGTATTTATTTAATTATTTTTTAGTTTCTACCGCAGCAATTCTTATACTTCTTTCCGCTTCCGCACGGGCATGGATCGTTCCTGCCTACTTTTTCTTCTTTACGCTGCACTGTTTTCTTCTCACTGCGCTGAGCCGCCTCGTCGCCCGCGCTGCTCGTGCGCAGTGGCGTAACCGTCTGCTTACGCTCGACGCGAGACTTCACCGTAACTCTGAACATCATTTTAACAGTCTGCTCAGCTATGGACGCTATCATAGCGTCGAACATATCCGCGCCTTCTTTGCGGTATGCAACTACCGGATCCATGTTGCCGTATGCGCGCAGTCCGATACCCTGCCGCAGCTGATCCATAGCGTCTATGTGATCCACCCAATGCTGATCTACGCAGCGCAAAAGAATATTGCGTTCAATATCTTTAATTGTGAGACCTTGCTCCGCGCCTGATTCTACACGCGCTTTTTCGCATTGCTCCGCAAGCTCCAGGCTGTGCGCATCATATAACGCCAGCAGATTTTCCACCGCTGTCTCTTTCGCCTTTTTCGCATCTATAGCAGATATGTCTGTATCTCCGAAAATGCTTCCTTTAAGCTCAGGTGCAATTTCCTTCATCGCGCGGTTTATCTTATCCTGCTCCCATTCCTCCGGAAAAGAGCCTTCGGGACAATGCTCGTTCAGAATATCCTCCGCCACCTGCACTACCATATCGCGCACAGCGTCGGTAACATCCTCACCCATGAGAACCTGACGGCGCTGAGAATATATTACCTCGCGCTGCATATTCATAACGTCATCGTATTTCAGGACGTTGGAACGGGTATTGAAATTGCGTTCTTCTATTCTCTTCTGCGCCTTTTCTATCTGATTAGTCATCATGCCGTACTCCAGAGGCATCTCCTCTCCTCCGGATATTTTGTCCAGCATATTCTTTATTCTCTCTCCGCCGAACAGACGCATAAGATCGTCCTCAAGGGCAATGTAGAACTGAGACGCACCTGGGTCTCCCTGTCTGCCGCTTCGGCCGCGCAGCTGGTTGTCTATACGTCTGCTTTCGTGGCGTTCCGTACCTATGATGTACAAGCCGCCCGCCGCGATGACTTTTTCGTGATCTGCGTCAGTAACCTGCTTGTGCTTTGAGAGCAAGCTGTTGTAAACCTCTCTCGCCGCGAGAACCTCCGGATTTGAGCTGGGCGCCTTGGACTGCGCTTCGTATATCATGTCCTCGCTGTAGCCGTCGGCGCGCATATCACGCTTCGCCATGAAGTCCGGGTTGCCGCCCAGCAGAATATCAGTACCGCGGCCCGCCATGTTAGTCGCTATGGTGACCGCTCCGAACTGACCGGCCTGCGCCACGATCTGCGCTTCCTTCTCGTGATGTTTCGCGTTCAGCACTTCGTGTTTTACTCCGCGCTTTTTGAGCATTTTGCTGAGTATTTCAGAGTTCTCTACAGATACCGTACCTACCAGAATAGGCTGACCTGTCTGATGCACTTCAACGATTTTCTCTACTACAGCGTCAAATTTTCCTTTTACGGTAGAGAGCACGACGTCGTTCATATCCTTGCGCACCATCGGCCTGTGGGTCGGAATTTCCACTACCGAAAGATTGTATATAGATTTAAACTCGTTTTCCTCTGTTTTTGCGGTACCTGTCATACCTGCGAGCTTTTTGTACATGCGGAAGAAGTTCTGGAATGTGATAGTCGCAAGAGTCTGAGACTCAGACGCTATGCGCACGTTCTCCTTCGCCTCAATAGCCTGGTGCAGACCGTCGGAATACCGTCTGCCCGTCATCAGTCTGCCCGTAAACTCGTCTACAATGATTACTTCGCCGTTTTGTACTACATAATCTATATCACGCTTAATTATATATCTGGCTTTGAGCGCCTGATAAACATGGTGGTTAAGGTCTGTATGTTCTACATCGGAGAAGTTTTCTACATCGAAAAACTTTTCAGCCTTTGCCGTACCCTCTTCCGTGAGGTTCGCCGTTTTAGCCTTTTCGTCTATGACATAGTCCTCTTCTTCTTTCAGCCCGCGTGCAAAGCTGTCAGCGACCTTGTAAAGATCTGTACTTTTATCCCCTGCGCCGGAAATAATGAGAGGAGTACGCGCTTCGTCGATTAGGATAGAGTCTACCTCGTCCACGATAGCGTAATTGAGCTCTCTTTGCACAAGACGCTCTTTATAAACCACCATATTGTCACGCAGATAGTCAAAGCCGAGCTCGTTGTTCGTTGCGTATACAATATCGCAGTTGTAGGCTTCGCGCTTCTCCTCGGGAGACATGTCCTTCAAAGCGAGACCAACCGTAAAACCCAGGAAGCGATAGAGTATTCCCATCCATTCGCTGTCACGCTTAGCCAAATAATCGTTTACCGTGACGACATGTACGCCTTCGCCCGTTATAGCATTGAGGCATACGGGAAGCGTAGCTACGAGAGTTTTACCTTCGCCCGTTTTCATTTCTGCTATATCGCCGTTATGCAGCACGATACCGCCGATTATCTGAACTTTAAAGTGCTCCATCCCCAAGACGCGCCTGCTCGCCTCTCTGACTTGAGCGAATACCTCCGGCAAGAGATCGTCCAGAGTTTCTCCCTTTTTGTATCTTTCTCTGTACTCGTCCGTTTTCGCCACGAGCTGTTCATCTGTCAGCTCCGTGAAAGTAGGTTTGAGTTTTTCTACCAGCTCAGCCTGCTTTCGAGCTTTTTTTAGAAGTTTATCTTCAAACTTAAAAAGTGCCATTCATTTTCCTTTCTCTGGCAATGCTAGTATTTACTTTCCGGAATATTATATCAGTTAGAGAAGATTAATTCAATGTTAAGACGATTAAATTCCCCTCTCTCACTCAAAAGTAACTTTAAATTTACACTTTACACAGCATAGGCTTTACTTAGAAGTCTGAATGTTAAGTTGTTTTTTTAATCGACTCTGAGCAGTCTGGCCGTATCCTCCGCAGTCGGCGCATACTCTCCCATCTCCTCTGCCGCTTTCTCACCTGCTTTTCCGCAGAAATATGCCCCTGCATACGCCGCCTGCAAAGGCTCCAGCCCCTGCGCGAGCAGCGCGCCTATCACTCCCAAAAGGACGTCGCCCGATCCGCCTTTCGCCATAGACGGCGAACCCGCCGTGACCAGAACCGCTATGTCTCCGTCTGTGACTACCGTCGTCGCTCCTTTAAGCAAAACCACAAGCCCGGTTTCGGAAGCGTATTCTCTCGCCAGCTCTATAGGATTTGCCAAAATTTCTTCCAAATCCAGCCCGCTGAGTCTCGAAAATTCTTTAGGATGAGGCGTTATCACTGCATTTTTCGCTTTCTCTATGGCTCCGGGTTTTTTCGCCAGCGTGTTCAAAGCGTCTGCATCAATGACCTTGGGAATATCCATAGCTATCACAGCCTCAAGCGCAGGTATCAAATCCTCGTGAATCCCAAGTCCGCAGCCTATAGCCAAAGCGCTTCCGCTGACCGAGCTGCAAAGCTCTTCTGCATTCACACAAAGCCTGTCCGGATCGTTGCCTACAGCTTTGCTCATAACCTCGGATACTCTGTTCTGGAATACGTCGGCTACGTATTCACAGCTCACTATCTGACTTACGCCCGCGCCCGCTCTCAAAGCTCCGTGAGCGCATAATACAGCAGCTCCCGCCATGCCGCGGCTGCCCGCTATCATGCAAAGTCTGCCATACGTGCCCTTATTTGCATTCTTATCCCGAGGAGGAAGTCTGAACCCGTCCACCACAAATGTGTCATGAGGCTGAATACCCTCGTCCACGCCTATCGTATGAACTATCAATCTGCCCGTATGCATTTTCCCGGGATATATGTAATGTCCCCGCTTGGCATACTGAAACGTAACCGTGCTGTCTGCGAATACCGCCTTGCTGCACTGCCCGTTCAAGCCGGAAACTCCGGACGGAATATCTACGCTCAGTATTTTAGCTCTGCCGCGCATGGAATTTATTCCGTCTATCAACTTAGCGAAAAGACCGGCAGGGCTTCGTTTAAGCCCCGTCCCCAGCAGCGCATCTACCACCAGCTCGGCGTCCGAATTGGAAGCAATGAACTCATCGGCGTTTTCTTCAGTAAGCAATGTTCTCCTGTTTGTATGAGTAAAAAACCTCATGTTTGCGTCCGCGTCCGGCGGAAGCTCATAGCTAGTCGCTCCGACGTAGACGTCATAACCGTGAGCAAGCAGTATGCGCGCTACCGCCCAGCCATCTCCGCCGTTGTTGCCTCCGCCGCATATAGAAATCACCTTACATGGCTCAGGGCAAAGCCGCATAGCTTCAGCAGCGAGCGCGCTCGCCGCCTGCTCCATGAGCACGAGACCGGGTATCTCCAAAGTGTCTATCATATGTCTGTCTATCTCGCCTGCCATCTTAGGCGTTACAATTGCTTTCATAACTGCATTTTCCTCCTGTCTCATTCACTCTCTGACTCCAGTTTGTCCACGGCGCATTTCACAGCATCATACGCAAAGCCTCGGCGCACAAGAGCGCTCATCAGCCTGCGCCTGCGCTTATCACTGTCTTCGTCTCTGAATTTATGTTCTATTGAAAGAAGCACGTCATACGCCTGCGCATACTCATCCGGAGTTGCCTCCTCCGCCGCACGCTTGGCTATGTCCTCGGGCAACCCTTTTTGCACAAGACGCTGAACTATAACTCTCCTCGCATATCTGCGGGTAAGCGACTTTGACAGCTCAAGCGCGTATGCTTCATCGTCTACATAGCCGTAATGCTGCATAAGACTGCACGCTTTTTCCGCCGCCTCTTTGCTGAGTTCTTTTTTTATCACGAGATGATCCATGACCTGCCGGCATGTCCGTGGCGCATATTCCAAATACGACGCTGCCGCGTCCTTTGCCCGCTCGTATTCATCCTCAGCCTGAAGCTCCGCGAGCCTCTCGCTCGTTATTTCCGTTCCCGGACGGATACCCGCGCGCACGACGATTTCATCCGCAAGGCTGCAAAAATAGCCATTCTCAGTGTAGAGACTAACTCTGTTTTTCCTGCGTTTTTGACGCGACAGTCTTGTTATCTTTACGCTTTCCATAACATTTAGTTTACCGCATACCCGCTTTTGTTTCAAGAGCTTGGGCACAAATATAAAAAACACACGGGCAAAATATCCGTCCGCCCGTGTACCGTTAGATTCATATAATACTACAGCCCCGCGGCCACCGCTATCATCGCTTCATGTTCCGCATCGGGCGCGCCGCCTATATCAGAGCCGCTGCCCGCAAAATACAGACAATACGAGCCGTCCGCATTCTTCGAGCCAAACAGAGACGCAGCGCATAACACTCCGTCTATCGTAACCAGAACGGGTCTCTTCTCCCATGTTTCGCCTCCGCCGAAGCATTTCGTCAGAGTCTCTACGGATTCTGCATCTGAGGGCACGACATCTGCGTGATTCTCTCCGCCCGTTCTTTTTACACTAAATTGCGCAAGAGTATTAAAATCCTTCACCACTACGGTCGTCCCCACTGACAGCTTGTCTTTGACATCGCCCCATTCCTCCGCTCTGCCGAAGCTCGTCGCCGTCGCCATAAGTCCGGCGCCTACCGTCCTTGTAATCGCTCCGTTTATGGTCGCGCGCTTAGCCTCGGGAGAAAAAAGCATTTCAAATGTATCGCTTCCCAAATGCCCATCCACGTCCACTCCGTTCGTCCTTTGAAACTCCGCAACACCTTGATATGTCATTTCTCCATATTTACCTGTAGCTCTAAACTGCACATATCCCAAGTCGAACAGCCTTTGCTGCACGAGCACTACCTCATCGCCTGCCGACCCGCGCTCCAGCGCATCTGCATCTGCCGATACGGCGGCGCAAGGCATAAAACAGCATCCCAGAGTTACCGCAGCGCAAAGCACGGCCCTGTATTTTTTTAATATTTTTTTCATCATTCGCCTCTTTAGTATTCTGAGAGCGGAATAAAATATCTGCTCTCAACAATTTTATGCAAATAATACCAACAGCTAGATTCTACACTATTTTCGCTCTTAATGCAACAAATTCGGACAGCATACGACCACCTCAAGCCGCTTTATTCCTTGAAAAAATATAAAATAATTGTAAACACGTTTTTTACATTGACAACACTCTCTCATAGATAATATACTTATATGTAGAGTATTAATGAAAGTGAGAATGTGGTTATGTTAGGTTTTCCCATGATAAAATACAAAGACCAGATGATAGATACGCTTAAAGGACTCATCGCTATACCAAGCGTGAAATCAGACCCCATTCCGAATCAGCCTTACGGGAAGGGCATTTTCGATGCGCTGCTGTATATACTCGACGCAGCAGAGAATCTCGGGCTGGAAAGCGTCAATCTGTACGGACAGATGGGATACGTTACATACGGTTCCGGTGATGAAACTCTCGGAATACTCACTCACATAGACGTAGTCCCGGCGGGAGAAGGTTGGACCAGCGACCCTTTTACCGCTGAGATACGCGACGGCAAAATATACGGGCGCGGCGCTCTGGACAACAAAGGCGCTGCTGTCGCCGCCTTATACGCACTGTACGCTCTAAAAGAGGACTGCGTATCATTGAATAAAGAAGTCCGCGTCGTTTTTGGCTGTGATGAAGAAAGCGGATGGAGCGATATGGATTATTATAAAGCCAACTATCCGGAGTTTGATTACGCTTTCTCCCCGGACGCTTACTTTCCGATAATAAACCGTGAAAAAGGGCTCCTGCACATACGTATGAACCACGACGTATATCCCTCGACGGGCGAAGGAGCACGCATAATAGAAATCGACTCGGGCACTCGCGCAAATATTGTACCGAACAGAGCCACATGCCTGCTCGAAAATGCGCAGAGCGGTGAAGTAGAGCTCAAGGCTCTCGAATATAAAGAGGATTATGCGATAGATATAGAAGTACTGTGCGAAAACGGCAACGTGCGCGTCAATGTGTACGGTATTGCTGCGCACGGTTCTCATCCTGAACAGGGGTTAAACGCTCTGACACATTTGATAAACTTCCTCTGTACCATAGGTCTTTCGGACGGCGGAGCGGAGATGTTTGTAAAAAAGCTCGGCCGGTTAATCGGACTTGAAACAGACGGCCGCACACTGGGAATAGCAGCCGGAGACGAAATGTCCGGAGATCTTACCGTAAACCTGGGAGTCATACACCTCACGGAGGACGGCATTCACGCAATCGCAGATTATCGCCTTCCCATATGCGTAGATATGGACGATATATACGAACAAGTTTGCAAAAAACTCTCCGAATACTCCATAACATGCGAGATGGGACAACATCAGCCGTCGCATTACGTCCCCGAAGAAAGCGACATTATCGTAGCTCTCAAGGAAGTTTACGAAGACAGCTTCGGCGAACCTGCCGAATGCGTATGCTGTTCCGGCGCAACTTACGCCCGCGCATTTAAAAACTCGGTCGCTTTCGGTCCCGTTCCGAAAGAGCGCGCCAACGTCGAGCACGGTCCCGACGAATACATCGAAATAGACGACATAATTAAGCTGTCCGAAGTAATAGCATCAGCTATAATGCGCATTGCTCACGGCAGAAACAACGATAACCTGGAGCTTTAGAAGCGATTTTAATCGGCTTTCATGTATTAAATTGACTTGCAAGTAAAATTGTATTACAATAAACAGTGCAGCGAACAACAAAGCTGCACTGAATTAATTTAGACAATAATCAAATATATCAGGAGACAGAATTTTGAAGCAGTTAAAAAGCTACGAGCTGAGAGAACTATATCTCGAATTTTTTAAAGAACATGGACATACTGTCATACCCAGCGCATCGCTGATCCCCGAAAATGACCCGACGGTTCTGTTCACAACAGCCGGAATGCACCCTCTCGTACCCTATCTCATGGGCGAGAAGCACCCCGCCGGCAAACGCCTGACCGATGTACAAAAATGCGTCCGCACAGGAGACATCGACGAAGTCGGCGATCCTTCCCACTGCACATTCTTTGAGATGCTGGGCAACTGGTCTCTCGGAGATTACTTCAAAAAGGAAGCCATAGCATGGAGCTTTGAGTTCCTCACAAGTGAAAAATGGCTTGGAATTCCTAAAGAAAAGCTCTACTTCACCTGCTTCGCCGGCGACGAAAACGCACCCAAGGACACAGAATCGCACGACCTTTGGGTTGCTCAGGGCGTAGACGAAAGTCACATATTCTATCTGGGCAAAGAGCACAACTGGTGGGGTCCTGCGGGCATGACAGGTCCGTGCGGTCCTGACACTGAAATGTTCATCGACACAGGCAAAGAGCCCTGCTCAGACCATTGCGATCCGTCTTGCAGCTGCGGAAAATATCTGGAGATCTGGAATGACGTATTTATGCAGTACAATAAAAAGGAGGACGGCACTTTCG
>UQXU01000064.1 GCA_900545085.1 uncultured Eubacteriales bacterium | reverse complement strand
TTTTCAGTTTGACCGCCGCGCCTCTCAGCGACAGCTTTAATAGAATACCACAGCAGTCCCCCTCCTGTCAACAAAAATTTTCAGGTTTTTTCATATTTCGTTTTTCTGCCGCATGTGCAGGCTTTTCCCGCATATGATTCATCACCCACGCGAACGCTTTCGCCGTTCGCAGACCGGGTTCTTTGAAATGATTGCCGGGATTCCACTCAAGTGTACAGTTTACGCCCTGCTCCTTCATCCATGCATAGCAGTGTCTGGCGCAGTCCCCGACTGTGCGCATCACCGGATTTCGCGTTTTTTCCTCCCGCATGCCCAGACTCAAATATACCGTTTCGCATCCAAGTCCTTTTTCCTTCATATATGCAGAAAATCCGGGAAACCAGAGAGACGGTGAGGCCGCCGCCGCGCCGCTGAACACATCCGTCCGGCAGGCGCTCCACAGTGCAAACAGCCCCGCAAGCGAATATCCGCCGATTATATAGTCTTTATCCTGCTCCGCGCAAAGCGGCAGGATTTCCTCAAGCAGTGCTTCTGCGCCGTCACCAAAGTCCTCATCCCCGAATACCGCCGGAGCCGGCCACGGCGACAGATCCCGGTTCCAGTTTTCCACCTGTACCGCAAGATAGCGGAACGGCCGGTCGGTCATCTGACCGATCTGCACGATTTCGTCGTCGATCAGCGGCAGCTCATGCTGTCCGACCGGCTGAACGAGTATGACCCTCGCCGCAGAGTCGCCGTATTCACGAATTATCATCCATGCCGCCTCCTTTATTCCTATATTATAAGGCAGCGGAAACCGCGGCGCAAGGTGCACGAGAATACACTTTCTCTGTTATTTTGAACGATGGCAGCAGTAGAGCTCAACGTTTTTTGCACTGTTTGCGTGCACAGCTGCGCAAAACCACTTGAATTGTTCATCGTTTCGACACATTACAGGCTGGTCCTTCTCCGTTCGTCTTGACTTTTTCCTACACAAATGCTATGATTATAGTTCAAGTTTGAACAAAGGAGCGCAGTGCTATGATTTATCTCGATTACGCTGCCCATGCACCGGCTGACCCTGCGGTGCTCGAGCGTTTCTGCGACATGGAACGCCGTTTTACTGCCAATCCAAACTCAGGCCACGCCGCAGGCCGGGCCGCGCGCGAGCAAATGGCCTGCACAGCCGAGCAGATCGCGTCGCTCACCGGCGCAGCCCCCTCCGAGGTCATTTTCACCTCGGGCGCGACCGAGGCGAACAATCTCGCCATCAAGGGTATCGCACAGGCCTCGCGCCACATCGGCAGGCACATCATCTCCACGCCGCTCGAGCATTCCTCGGTCAGCGGCAGCCTGACTGCGCTTCAGGAGCGCGGCTGGGAGATCGACCTGCTGGGCATCGGCCGCGACGGCACAGTCGACCCCGAGGAGGTGCGCGAGCTGCTGCGCCCGGATACCGTACTCGTCGCGCTCTGTGCTGTGGACAGTGAGCTCGGCACGGTTCAGCCGGTCCGTGAGATCGCAGAGCTGCTCGCCGGTTATCCGAACTGCCGCCTGCATGTCGACGCGACGCAGGCCATCGGCCGCATCCCGGTTAATTTCTCCGGCATCGACACGATGAGCTTTGCGCCGCACAAGTTCGGCGGCCTGTGCGGAAGCGGCGTTCTGCTCAAGCGCAGCCGTATGCCGCTGGAGCCGCAGATGAACGGCGGCGCAAGCACGACGCTTTACCGCAGCGGCACACCGGCACTGGGGCTTGCCGCGTCCGCTGCACTCGCGCTCCAGCTCGCCTGCGAGCAGCGCGAAAACCGCTGTGCCATTGTCCGTCGGCACCGCGAACGCCTGCTCAGGGCGCTCTCCGCCTATCCGGCCGTGCATATCAACAGCCCGGAGCACGCTGTCCCGCATATCCTCAACCTCAGCGTCAAAAATGTAAAGGGAACCGTGTTTCAGCGTGCGCTTTCCGAAAAAGGCGTCTGCGTGTCGGTCAAATCCGCCTGCTCGGCGGACGGCCTGCCCTCGCGCGCGGTATTCGCTGTCAGCCGCGACCGCCGGAACGCACTGTCCTCATGGCGCATCAGCCTGAGCCACCTCACCACCGACGAGGAGATCGACGCCTTTCTCGCCATTTTCGACGAATGCTATCACGAACTCGTGAAATAACGATACAGGGAGTCTGTTTATGAAACGCACATTAGAGCCGCACGAACTGATCGAGCGCAGCATCATCAAGAAATTTCGAAAGACCATCTGGAACCCGTTTACTCTGGCCGTCCGTCAGTATCAGCTCATTCAGCCGGGCGACCGGATCGCCGTGTGTATTTCCGGCGGCAAGGACTCCATGCTGATGGCCAAGCTGATGCAGCTGCTCCAGCGGTACAGCGAGGTCCCGTTCGAGGTCGTTTTCCTCGTCATGGACCCCGGCTATAATGAGATCAACCGCAACAAGATCGAAAGCAACGCCGCGCTGCTGCACATCCCGATCACCGTTTTCGAGACTGACGTATTCGAGGTCGCCAACAACAGCGAAAAGAACCCGTGCTACCTGTGCGCCCGCATGCGCCGCGGCTATCTTTACAGCAAGGCGCAGTCGCTCGGCTGCAACAAGATCGCACTCGGCCACCACTTCAACGACGTCATCGAGACGACGGTCATGAGTATGTTCTACGGCTCGCAGATGCAGGCCATGCTGCCCAAGCTGCACAGCACGAATTTCGAGGGCATGGAGCTGATCCGTCCGCTCTACTGCATCCACGAGGAGGACATTCTCGCATGGAAGCAGTATAATGACCTCGAATTTATCCAGTGCGCCTGCCGCTTTACCGAAAACTGCACCATGTGTGACAATGGCGGCGGCGGCTCCAAGCGTCAGGAGGTCAAGATCCTGCTGCGCCGTCTGCGCCGCGACAATCCCAATATCGAGCGCAGCATTTTCAACAGCATTCACTCGGTCAATCTGGATATGATGCCCGGCTACAAGACCGGCGGTGTACTCCATTCGTTCCTCGAGAATTACGCAAGAGAAAACAGGTAAAAGCCCTCTGCGATACCCTCGAAGAAGATCACTGTTGAACGCGATGATCTTTACCTTGCAGCCAGGCGGTTCAGCATATCATATTTTACTTTGTGAAAAAAACGAGCAGGACAGAGACATTCTGATTTGTCCCTGTCCTGCGGCAGAATTGATGATTTTTTAATCTATTTACAGATTTTCCACACAAATGATCTCAATCAGCACGCACAGTATCACGAACACTTGATAACTCTGCTAGACTGATGTCCTGCGCGATGAAGTACAGATGGCTCAAACCGTCGGTTCTGTGCTGGTTTTAGCGAAGCCGAGAGGGGTTGAACTCGCCTAAAATTATTTTTTCTCGTTGGTTTTGGAACATCTGGACGGTCTCCGTGCAGAATGGGGAGTCCAGAATACACGCAGTGGACGGCGAAACCGCTTGTCAGAGGGCCGTAAAACGGCGTTTTTTTCGTTTTGGCTACAAGTTGGCTACATGGAGCCAATCTCTCGGAGGCCTGTAGCCACGGGGTTTTGAGACTCACGAGGCTGCAAACGAGCATCCCGAAAAGTATCTCTTTGCTGTACTTATTATAGCATATCGGCGTGAATTCGTCAAATTTTTTTGGGGGGTTGCGAATTGCTGACGTCCCGCTCGTAGCGCCGCTTATTGCTGGCGAAATAAGGGTCGATGGGATGGCTACCGGAAAGTTTGGCTACAGACGGCTACAAAGACTGAATTTCATGCAGCGCCAGAACAACATGCAGCGCCAGAACAAAAAATCCGGCAAAATCCATCTATTTAATCTAACTTTTTTACATTTTTATTATGAATAAATGCAATATTTGTGTCTCAAATACTCAGGGAAGGTATTTGAGACGTTTTTTTATTATATCAAAAAATGTAATAAATTTTTGAAAAAAGTTCACTATTCGGCATTATCTTTTTATACACGTACAACATATTGATAATCTTTATATAGAGGAGGATTATCTCTATGGATATTAAACGACATCTTAAATCTGCTTTGAAACAGCTTGGTTTTGACAAGCCTCGCAAGGCGCAGATCATCCCGATGAAAACTCTTGATGCCGGACAGGATGCGATTGTGATTGCTGCCACGTCTTCCGGCAAACAGGTCATCTACGAAACGGTTGGTCTTGCTCATTCCGACAGGCTGACAATTGTGATTGAACCATTGCTTGCGCTGATCTACAACCAGGTGCAGACATTAAAAGCTCATGACATTTCTGCTGAATACATCGACAAGGACACTACGAAGGAAGATACCGAAAAGATCTTAAAGAAGGCTCGCAAAGGCAGGCTGAACTTTCTCTATGTGACGCCGGAACGTTTACAGAACAGCACCTTTCTTTCTGTGATGAAACAGACGGATATCTTTATGGTAGTTGTTGACGAGTGCCACTGCGTTACGGAATGGGGTCAAACGTTTCGTGACGCTTATCTGCACATTGGCGAATTTATTGATAAGCTGGAGCATAAACCGGTGATCTGCGCCTGCTCTGCAACGATACCCGAGGATTCATTGAATACCATTCGTGATAGTCTGCATATGGACAAGCCTGCTGTGCTCCGCAGTGATTTACGACGCGATAATCTCATTCTGCTCAAGAAGGACGTTACCTGCAACAAGAAAACGCTGGAGGAACGGCTGGAATTCCGTATCAAGAAACTATGCAAGCTGATTGATAAATATCACAAGGATGGCTCGGTGCTGATCTTTGCGCAGACTACGGCTTATGTCGATGCGTTATATAATATCCTGCGTGAAAGATATACGGACGAGGTGACTCGCTATCATTCACGAGTTAAGCCGGAGCGTCACAAGAAAGAGCTGCTGTTCGACTTCCTGCAAGGTGAAAGAAAAATTATGATTTCAACCTCGGCGTTCTCGATGGGTATTGATGTTTCCGATATTGAACTTGTTGTACACTTCAACGCGCCGATCAGCATGACGGATTACATTCAGCAGATTGGCCGAGCGGGACGTGATGGACGAAAGGCACACTGTGTTCTTCTCTACGATCAGAACGGCGACGATGATGCTGTCTCGGACAGCTTTATCAAGAAGACGAAAAAGCAGTCAGCCAAAGCCGCTAAAACAATAAAGACAAAACGGAAGCAGGTGCATGACTTTATCCACAGCGATAACTGCATGGCAAGTGACATTCTTGAGTATCAGGGACAGAACGAAACTAAAACCTGCAAGCGCTGCACGGTATGCGCGCGAAAACGGAGGAACAGTAAATGATTACGTATGAATCCGGTATTCACACCTTTTGCTTAAAGCGAAAGTATTCCTATTCTGAAATTCAGAATATTATTGAGCAGAACAAGTGCTTCTGCTGTGGTAAAGATAGGTATGCGTTATCTTCTTACTATCAGATCACGCAGTACAAATCCCAGGGCGTTGAAATTCAGATGAGTCAGACCTTCGGCCCTCGTCCGAGCTGGCTGACGCTGATCGTCAATCCCTCTTCCCTGCTTGCCGGTCATTATCAGCCAACCGATCTTTTCAAGCGAAATATGGATTTTGCAGGAATGAAGCTCTTTCTTCATTATATTCTCAAAGATATCGGAGTATCCGAACCGCTCAAGACTTTCAAGCTGTCTCGATGCGATCTGACCTGCAATCTGTATTACGAAAGCAGGTCCGACGTACGCAAACGACTTGAAATGTTCAAGAAATCATATCCTATCCCCCGTTACAGCGTGATTTCTTTCAGTTCATATATGGATTTTGACGAGAAATCCAAAGAGGCGGATAAGCATTCGTGGACAATTGAAAATCAGTCTCAAAGCTGCGCTTTTTCGGTTTACGATAAAACGTATGAGCTTGAAAAACGGCATGATATCAAGATTAACGAGCATATTCTTCGACTGGAATTGCGGTTTGGTCGTTCGAAAATCACCAAGATAACCAAGGCAAAAGACTGGTATGGTCAACTTATTGAGCTCAGCAATCAGGTGGAAAAGTAGCAGAGCAAGTTTCTGCATCGACTGCATATGACGTACTTTGATCCGGTTTCGCTCTCCGAGCTGCTCGACCGTATTGACGCCTCTAAGTATCACGAAAAGACAAAGAAGAAGATGCGTCGCATCGCGAAAAAGGCGAACGGCTGCGTTTCGCTCGCAGCCATCCGTAAGGATTGTAGAATTAAGAAATCTGACTTTATTAAATTGTTAGGAAAGTTTGAGGAGATGGGGGTAGGCGCAATTTCCAATTGATAAGATATTACACATTGGCTTCAATTTTGTGAATTCTATCCTAATACCTGTCCGCAGCCCCTGGCAAATGAATTCATTTACATTTAAAAATTATAACCGGCTCAAAAAAACTGTCACACTCCCATGCCATTATACCAAATGATGAGGAACAGCTGAGGCTGAGTTCGTGATTTTTGCTTTTTCTGTATCCCGAATCCGATCAGCCATTTGCTGAATTCTATTAGTTATCCACATATATGCAGTAGTGTCTTTGGAGTAATCCGCTTCCGCGTACATATCAACACGACCATCCTCACGCATCTGTTCTACCTGACGCATGGCTTCGATGTCTCCCTTAGGATAGATGGCAAAGGTTGCTCCACCGCCTTTTTTTACAACGGAAAATGCAGGAATGTCACTCGGACCATCTGCAATATAGATCATATTTTCGAAATGAACTCTACGATTTTCCTCCGGAATCTTTGAATTCACTTCGATTCCATCGATTTTCCCAATTCCCTTGTTGATTTCAAATATTGCTCTAGTTTTCGTGGTATTATCAATTGTATACACTGTTTCACCTATCACCATATTGTCGTCCTTATCAGGAGTTTCTAAAAGCTCACATCCCCACACGTCGTCAACAAATGGCATCAATTTTGAACCACGAATAATTTCCGCAAATCCCGTGCTGACAATATAGTGCTCAACTTGAATTCCATATTCCGCATAGCTTTTGTTGTCTTTGAACATATTTTTGGTCTTTTCAAAAATCTCCGGAATACCCTTATAAAATTTTTGCTTTTGTCCATATTCTTTCAGTTTCGCATTATTAAGGCCTTTTAACGTACCATCATGCGCACACTGAATAAAATAATTCAGATAATATGTATCTCGATTCACCCTAATTCCTTGTTTCGCCAGTTCTTGAGGGCGTGAATTTACTTTTTTCCAAAAATCAGATGCGTCAATCTGATAATCCGCAAAAATAGGATCCTGCATATATCCATCAACCAATGTTTTGTCACAGTCCCAAATCACAGCAATAATATTTGCCATCAAATCAATCTCCTTTATAGAATGATTAGCAATATTTATACGAAATACATTTCATCCACTATGTTACTCTACTGCATGAAAACGGTGCTCAAATACACTGCAAATACCACTTATACAGTTACTGCGTATTTGTTCTGTCTAAGTTGAAACGCAGTCTTTCCGCCTTCCAATATGTCGCACATTTGAGTCTGAATACCTGCTTGATTTAAAATCCCAGGCAAGGTATTTCCAGAGGCATCTTTCAGAACTTCATCATTCTCTATCGCACCGCTTCGATATTCAAAGCGAGCTTTTGTATTCTCTGCATCTTTTCCCTGCTGATTTGCAATTATAACTTCTTCAGCATCTGCTCCCAGAACAACATTAGCATTGTGTGTAACAATAATAATCTGACGTTCCTCTTTCTTTTTTCTAATAAATTGAACTAATTCATCGTATATGGATCTGTTATCAAGGTCGTCTTCAGGTTGATCAATTAATATTGGGCATTTACTTTCTTCAAGTCCGATAAGCAATTCAAGTAGTACAAGGGCCTTCTTACCTGGTGACATTTCTTCTATCGTATCATTTCCACTTCTAACAATATAATGGACATTGTACCAATCATCGAAGAGTTGACGCAATACTTTTTCTTCGGTATATCCTGTCTTTACTGTTAGTCCGCCATATTTATTGGAGTCGTCCATCGCTTTCCAAATATTTTCAAGAAGCTTAATACCATAGTCATTTTCTTCCAATCTCCCCAAATCAAAACCATATTCCGCTTTAAATGGTGAATAATTTCTGTTATTGAACATATTAGAGAGTGAATTGATAAACGGTTCTCGTCGCCATACAATCTTAGCACCAAAAATAAGCGCAGTATCTTTTTTTATCCCTGTTTCACGCACAATATCTGCGTATTCTTCGTATGCCCTCAGATAATCTATCTGTGACTTGAGAATACTATCTCTTAAGTCTGCAATCCTCTTTATATGACCATCTCGTTGCAATTCTCGAACTTTCGCATTTTGCAGCTTTTCTCCTTCAACAGCAATTCTGGATGTTATTTTTTGAAGTTGTTCATTTTGTGCAATCTTATTCTTTAATACATTGTATTCAGATTTAAATTCATTAACCTTCTTCTTGTAATTATCAATGTCAGATACTAGCCGTGCTTTGATTTTTTCAATTTCTGGAATCCACACTGAAGAAATCTTACTTTGAAGTGCAGCTATTAGGTCTATTAATTCACGTTCACTTTGTGGAAAATCCTCGCTAAGCGAATTATCGATACCAAATCCATCCGCAGATTGAAAACAACCTGGAATAACCACCACTGGAAGGGCTATCTTCGTTAATTTATCCAACTCTATAGTCAGCTTAGAGATTTCTGCATTAGATGTTTGAATTTTTTCCTCTATTTTTCTAAAACGATCAATCTCATCTTGACTTATATTTACTTTTTCAGCAAGTTCCGTTCGTTCAGTTTCTAAACTTTTAATAGTCTCAGTAAATGTACTAACAGTTCCTTCTTGTTTTATACTTTCTTCTACTGTGCCAAGCTTATGAGACGTTTCCATTAAAGTCTGAATATCAGCTTGTGTTTTTCGTTTGATGCTATCTGTTGTTTCCTGTAATGTGGTGTGTGCCATCCGGATACCAGGCTCTTGTAATAAAACATCTTCTATAATCTGGGTAATTGCAGTCGATTCCTCTGGATTATCTATAGTTTTATTTAGATAAGTTTGGGGAATATAAACAATTTTCCTTGTTTCTGTAGTTCCATCCTTCCAATAAACGGTAGCATCATTGACATTAAACGGTTTTCTTGCAATTGAAGAGATTTTTTCTTGTTTCTCGACACCCTTCGGATCTATTACAGCAGCTAACTGTCGTAGTAATAACGATTTTCCTGTAGATTTACCGCCAATAATGCAGGTCAGCGAATCATTGAACACAACAGGAGTCTGTTGAAAATTCTTATCATCGAACACAATTGACTCAATAATCTGATGTGGATTTTTTCATTCGGTCGGTCTTTTTGTATCCGTACTCGCGCAGATGGCTCATACACAATTTGCTTTAGTCCATCAAAGGAAGGTTCTGTTTTCAACCAACAATACTTATCATATTCAGGTTTGAATAACCGATCGTACCCATGTGCATCAGATCCCCAGATACAGGGCTTTATCGATCCAAACTCCCTAATTCGACTTTCTTCCTCTCCTTCAGCTAAAGCCCACGTTATAGTTTTTTCATTTGAAGTTAAGTAAGCACTAGCCTGCTTATATAAATTTCGACGAGTTTGATAATCTCTTCCACTCCATTCTACTTTAGATAGATCCTCATCCACAGGAATAGCAATTAAATACTTGCCCTCAAAGGAATTGTCTTTTTGAAACACTT
>UQXU01000063.1 GCA_900545085.1 uncultured Eubacteriales bacterium | reverse complement strand
AAAACAATGTCAAAGCCCTCGTTCGTCAGGTTTTCAGAACCTGTTTGAATTTCATGATACAGTATCTCATTCATTCTGCTTATGTTTGTGCGAGTGGATATTACAGCTGCGAGATTTTGAAGCGCACCTTGCAGCGGGTCATACAATCTGGACGCCACTAGAAGAAACATAAAAAACGCCGTAACACTCAGGCTGCCTCTTATCAACAGTCCGCCGCCAACTAGAGCAACGGTGGCTATACCCAATTTTAATATAAGCGTGGCAGATACTACAAAAGCAGCCGTTCCAAATTCGCTTATAACAGCCCTCTTTTCAACTTGTTTAATTTTTTTATTTAAGCCTTTAAGATATTGTGCCTCAGCATTATTAGATTTTAAATCTTGCACACTTTCTATGCACTCTTGAATACCGTCCGCACAAGCCATTTTCGCCTGCATAGACCGCCCGTTCAGCTTTTCCTGCGCCTTAGCAGAAAAGCCCACAACAGCAAAAGCCACAGGCAAAACCCATAACGCGGCAATCGCCATTCTCCAATCAAAGAAAAATAAACTTACAGCTATCAACACCGTAGACATGATAGCACCGACTAACTCGGGTATAAAATGAGAAAACGCCGTCTCTAAATAAGTGCAGTCCGCCATTAACGTACTTGTAAGATCCGCCAAATCCTTTTTTCCGAAAAAAGAAAGAGGTATTTTGCGTAGACGTTCGGCAAGAGTGACACGTCTTACACCCGTTTCCTTATATGTTGCCAAAAAAGATGCGTTATACTGAAACCACGTCGTTACCATAACAAGCGCTATGCAAACCACGCAGCCTATGACATAAAACCAGATTCTTTCGCCCGCGCCTCCTTCAAGCAGATCGCATACCAAAAAATATAACAATCCCACAGGAAACATAAAAGAAATATTTTGGAACGCACAGCAAACGCACGCCTTTATCAAATCCTTGGCTCCCTTTTCGGACAGAGCAAAGCTTTTTTGCAGTCTCGTTATCATAATTTACGCCTCCTTCTCCACTTTCCACTTTATAGACGTTTGATAGTTATTCCACATTTCACTGAAAAGCCCGCCTTTCTCAATCAGCTCAGCTCCTCTGCCGTGCTCCGCTATTCTGCCTTCCTGCAGAACAAATATCTCATCCGCGTCTATTACCGTAGAAAGTCTATGCGCTATCATAATCACAGTTTTTTCTTTAGCCAACTCTGCAAACGCAGCCTGCACCCTATTCTCATTGTCAGGATCTGAAAACGCTGTAGCCTCATCCATAATGACTATGGGGGCATTTTTTAGAATGACGCGAGCTATAGCGAGCCTCTGCATCTCTCCTCCGGAAAAGCGAGCGCCTGTCGTCCCTACTACAGTATCTACTCCATCCGGAAGCTTTTCTATTATATCCATGCACTGAGCGCTCTCCAGCGCATGCATCACTTCCTCTCTCGTCGCATCCGGCCTGCTCATACGCACGTTGTCCAGTACGGACGCTTTGATTAACCTGCTGTTTTGAAACACAAACGAAACTGTATTCATCAGTTCCTCTTTGGGGATGCAGCGGACGTCTGCGCCTCCGATCAGTACCTCCCCTACCTGAGGATCAAAAAATCGCGATATCAAATTTGCAAGAGTCGTCTTTCCGCCGCCCGAGGGTCCTACAAAAGCAGCCGTGCTGCCTGATTTTATCTTCAACGATATTCCATCTAAAGCATTTTTACTTCCGTCATAGCTGAAAACAACATTCTTTAATTCTATTGAGCTGTCCTTCGGAGAACGCGCTTCTCCGTTCCGGCGCAGAGGCTTTGCTTTAAGCACGTTGTCAATTCTGCTCATTGCATCGTCAACTATCATTTTGTTTTCACTTTGGAACATTATCTTTGTCAAAGTAAGAGAGATTATCGGAGTTATAATTATATAGAATATTAAATTAAGCAGAAACTCTGTCGTCACTCCGGCAGACGTAAAGAAAAGCGCTCCTGCTGTTAAAAATGCGAAAACGCTGTTTATCGCAGTGGTATAAAACATCATAGGTTTACGAAGATCTAAAGTATACGCTATCGACCATTTACTGTACCTATCAATAGCATTTTTGAACCTTTCGAACGAAAAAAACGTCTGTCCGAAGGTCTTGACTACCGGTATTCCTCTTACATACTCCACAGCCTCGTTAGACATATCATCCAGAGCATCTTGGTATTCCTTCATCTTTTCGCGCATTTTTGCTCCCGTCATGCTCGTCATAATTGCAAAGCCTAATGCGACGGGCACAAGACTAAGAATCCCCAGCTTCCAATCAAACACAAAAAGAAGTATTATTAAACCTATCGGCGTCGCGACTGCGCCTGCTTTATCCGGCAGCTGATGTGCCAAATAGGTCTCTGTCGCCGCGCTGCATTCATTTACCGTCTTTCTCAGCTTTCCGCTGCCGAAGCTTTCGACAAATCCAAGCGGAAGCGTAACTATATGATTCATCATTTCACTTCTCAAATTTGACTGCACTCTGAACGCCGATATGTGAGAGCACATTAATCCCGCTATATACACAAGTATGGCCGCGACCGCAAATATAACTGCCATCCAACCGTTATGCGTTAGATTTTGTGCTTTGCTGAAATCAGGCATAACATCAAGCACCTCTTTAATTATCTCCCAGAGATATAGAAAAGGGACAAGCGCCAATAGTGCACTCAACGCAGACAGCACCCACGAAGCGTATGTAAGATACCGATATGAACCCGCATATTGCATTAGCCTTTTCAAATTAGATTCCGTTTTCAATTCGCTTTCACTCCTTTAACGATAGTCATAGTGTCACTTTCGATTTTTACCTTCCCATTCCATACCAAACATCTTCTCCCATCCCGCGGTATAAAAACTGTGCAGCTGAGCCACATATTTTACAGCTTTATCTTTGGGCATATCGTGAACTACAATTTCAAACATACCTCCCAGCATTCCGCTCGCCACCATATGACAAAACTGCACGTCGATATCCGGGACATTGTACCCCAGCGAGCGAAGCACGTTTATGAATTTATATGTCGATTCCACCTCCACTTCTACCATAGTATGTATAAAGTCAGCATACGCCGTGCCTTCCGAGCAGCATATAATTAACTTAAAAGCTTCAAAATTTTTGTAAATATAATCTACAGTCCATTCTATACAATCTCCGGAAGCCGCTCCCAAATTTTCAGGTTGTTCTTCCTCCGGCAGTTCTTTAAATTCATCCTGAGCAGACATAAACCTTCCGAGCACGGCAGAAGCATGCTTTTCAACCAGAGCGGCAAACAAAGCCTCTTTGCTCGAAAAATATCCGTAAAAAGCCCCGGTGGTAACTCCTGCGTTTTTAGCTATTTTACGCAGCGACGCATTTTGAAAACCTTTCTCTAAAAATTCTGTCTTTCCCGCTTCCAATATGTTTTGCAGAGTCGTAGTTTCATCCAATATTAGCACCTCATATTTATAATATAACAGCGTTACATAGCACTGTTATATTATAGTCATAACTAACTGACAATGTCAAGAGTGATTTTAAATTTTTTAGAACAAACCGGCCTATTAAAAAACGCCCCTGTCAAATAAACAAAGGACGTTTCACGCTGCATATAATATATAGTTTTTAAAATTATACGTTATAGTCTCCTATATATCTGCCCGAAGCAGCTTCTTTCGCATATTCACGCACGGCGAGATGTCTGGGATGAGCTATATACGCATCGAGAGCCTCTCTGCTTGTAAATACGCTGTACAGAGCGAGGATGCCCTCCTCGTTAAACGCAGGCTCAACTTCAATATGAACCAAGCCTTCTATTTCGTTCTTCAGAGATTCAAGCTCAAATTTGATATGAGCGCAAGCCTCTTTACGGCTTCCGTGAGCTGAGCTTTCTTTCATCTTCCAGAGTACGATATGTTTTACCATTTAATTTTAAATCCCCCTTATGTATTTTCAAGAGAGCATAAAAACGCGGCGGCTTTTATGCCTGCTGCTTTCTCTTTCTTTATTATTGTTTTTCTATCGAGCCTATATCAGATATAGGCCAGATAATAAACATAGCATGACCAATTATCTCATCTTTTGAAATCGGTCCTACCATGCGCGAATCACGTGAGTTATTGCGATTGTCTCCCATAACGTAATAATACCCTTCGGGTACAGTATATTGCGCGCCGTCCCCTCCGTATCCTTCGCCCAGGTATTCCATATAGCTTTCTTTTATATAAGACTCGTTCTGTTTTTCTCCGTTAATATATAAGCTTCCGTCCATAACGAGTACACTGTCTCCGCCAGTAGCCACTATCCGTTTAACATAAGCCTTATTCCCGGAATCAGGATATTTAACAATGACTATGTCTCCTCGATCCAGACCGGAATGCTTAGATATTTTTTCCACAAACAGATGCTGGCCATCAACAAGAGTGTTATTCATGGATTCTCCATCCACTCTGACCAGCTCAAAAACAAACAATCTCAGGCAAAAAGCTATTGCTAGTGCCGCTACGAACCATATCACCCAACTGCTGTCTTTTTTTTCTTTTCTCTTTACGATGTCGGTATTTTCTGCAACATGTTTCGCCATACTATTCCCTCAACTATCTCCCTTCCACTACACGTTTCACACGTCGGACAAAGTCCTCATACGAAAGCATAACTATTCTGCCGCATCCGAGGCATTTTATCTTATAATCCATTCCGGTACGAATAATTGTCCACTGTATGCTTCCGCAAGGGTGCGGCTTTTTTGTTTCTACAACGTCGCCAAGTTTATATTCACTCATACTCCCTCCAGCCGACATATTTTGCACATTAAATGCATATAGTGTACTGCTGATACACCTTTTCTATTATACACCTACACATGAGAAAAATAAAGTGCCAGTTAATAAGCGCACGCTGCATTTTATTCCCATTTATTATTTAGTAATGAAAAATTTACATGTTTCCAACAAGTTCATACAAACCCGCGCGCCACAGGCTCCTAGCTGCTGCGAGAATGCGAGGCGTTATAGGTATTACTATACAGTATTCTTCCAAAAGTATTGATTTACTCAATGCTTTTTAGTATAATGAAAATGATCTTTAGTGTCTTTTTACATGATTATAAGACACATTCAGAGTTTGAAAGGTGATATTCATGGACGAAAAATTAGTCATAAACGGCGGGAAGCGCCTCGTAGGTACAACTACTGTAGGCGGAGCTAAAAACGCTGCTGTAGCCATACTGCCCGCTACCATTCTCGCACAGGACGTATGTGTCATAGAGAACCTGCCATGTATAGACGACGTGCGTATTCTGCTGAAAATACTGCAAAAACTCGGCGCAGACGTCAAATTCGACAAGACAACCGGCACTGCGCGCATAGATACATCCACTATCAATACAAGCGAAGTCATGATGGAACTGGCAAAAAAACTCCGAGCGTCTTACTATCTGGTCGGCGCTATGCTCGCCAGATTCGGGAAGGCTCAGGTCTTTCTGCCCGGAGGATGCACAATAGGGCAACGGCCTATAGACCTGCACATAAAAGGTCTGAAAGCCCTCGGCGCAGACGTTTCTACTGAATTTGGCGCAATCGCCGCTGTCACAGAGGGGCTCCACGGCGGCGAAGTATATCTGGATCAGGTCTCTGTCGGAGCTACGATAAACATAATGCTCGCAGCAGTAAAAGCCCCCGGCTCCACAACTATCGTCAACGCGGCAAAAGAGCCTCATGTCGTAGATGTTGCAAACTTTTTAAACTGCATGGGCGCTAATATAAAGGGCGCCGGTACAGATACCGTACGCATTAAAGGCGTCGAAGCTCTCCACGGATGCACATACAGCGTTATACCTGACCAAATAGAAGCCGGAACGCTCATGATCGCCGCCGCGGCCACTCGCGGAGACGTTCTGATTCAAAATCTCATCCCCACACATATGGAAGCTCTGAGCGCGAAGCTTGTCGAAATGGGCGTAAGCGTGACTACAGAAGGCTATGACGCAATCCGCGTTAAAATGGACGAACGTCCGAAGCACGTGAACATCAAAACCCTGCCATATCCCGGCTTCCCCACTGATCTTCAGCAGCCCGCTACTGTACTTTTAACTACAGCAGAAGGCACAAGTATGATCATTGAAAATATCTTTGAATCCCGCTTCAAACACATAGACGAGATTCGTAAGATGGGCGCAAGCGTAACAATAGATGACAGAGTAGCAGTTGTCGAAGGCGTAGAGCGTCTGACCGGCGCTGATGTTCGCGCGACGGACTTGCGCGCAGGCGCAGCTTTGATTATCGCAGGACTCATGGCGGAGGGCACGACCTGTATTTCTAACGTGAAATATATAGACAGAGGCTACGATCATATAGAGAACAAACTCATAGCCCTCGGCGCAGATATTAAGCGCGTCATAGAGACGCCGCCGGATGATTCCGAGCTGGATCTGGAGCTGGACTAATTTTAGCAAGACAACAACATAACAAGACATAAACGACACAAGTAGTGCTTTGCACGTAAACCTGATCACGGTAACTATGTTAAACCTCATCATGTTTCGTGCATTCGCTCTTGTGTCTTTTTTAACATTAAAACATTAAAGAAGGAGAAAACTATGCCCAGAAACAAATTTCAAAGAAGTATTTTCGCTCTAATGACAGTCTTTGTAACTGTACATGCCTATGTATTTTACAGCCTCTATGTTGTAAACGGAAACACACTTATGTCTCTGAACAACGCTGCCGGCGTACTGGAAGCCATCAGAATACAGGGAGGCGTCTATATGTTCGGAACATATATGCCGATATGGGCCGTAATAATTATAGAGTTCTTTTTCGCGTATACTCTCGAGATGATTGTCGGAAGTCCTTGTTCTTTCAAACTTACCTGCAGAGTATTCCGTCCTGAAGAAACTCATCCCGTACTGTTTGAAACTGCAATCATCTGCTCTACCGTCGCTTTAATGTGCCCTGCTATGAGCCTTATCGCTTCTGTAATATACTACCCTTATTACAGTGATTTTAACATACTCACATTGGCAGCAAACTGGGTAAAGCTGGTATGTTTCAACTTTCCATTCGCATTTTTCACTCAGTTGTTTTTTATTCAGCCTCTGATAAGAAAAAGCTTTAAATTTATTTTCCGTAAAGATATAGAAAATAGAAAAGAAGCAGCCTTTTAAACCGCTGCACCAATCAAATGAGCGCCCCGCTGCTTTCGGCTATGAGGCGCTCACTTTGTATGCTTTTAATTATACAATTTTATCAATTCATACAATTTTATCAATCAGCAAAACTCTCCTCGAGCATTCTGCGTGCAGCTTCTTCCGTGACGGGTATGGGAGTCAGCGGCGCAAAGCACTCTGCCGCTACAGCAGGAGCGAGCGTCAGCGCTTCTTCTTTAGATACGCCGTACTCCTTCAAAGGTTTAAGCCCCACCACGACGTCGCGGAAATTTACGTAAGCATCGCATGTTTTTTCTGTTATCTGCTCTAATGTCTCGTTACCGTCAAATTTCAAGCCAAGAATCTCGCCTATTTTTTTAATTTTCTCAGGCACAGCAGGAGCTATAAAACGCATAGATGCGGGGCATGTGTAAGCGCAGGCTGCGCCATGAGGGATGTGGAAATGCGCGCCTATGACATGAGCTAAAGAGTGACCTACATGAGCGCAGCAATTAGCCAGCATCCAGCCTCCGAGAGAAGCCGCCGTCAGCATTTTCTCTCTGACTTTTACATTCGAACCGTCTTCGACCGCTTTCGGAAGGTATTCTACAACATCCTGCATAACTTTTTCGCAGAGCGTATCCACAATCGGGCTTGCAAGCACTGTAGTATATGCCTCCATAGCATGGGAGAATACATCCAGACCCGTCATCGCTGTGAGCGATTTCGGCATGCCGACTGTCAGTTCGGGATCCAGAATTACATATTCGCTCATAGCATTGTATCCTACTATCGGCACCTTCTCGCCCGTTTCAGAATTAGAAATTATTATTCCATTAGAGAGTTCAGAGCCTGTCCCCGACGTTGTTGGGACAGATATGAGACCGGGACAATGACACATCTGTGCCTCCGGCTTAGCATAGTCGAGTATTCTGCCGGGGTTGAATCTCAGTACTGTCACGCCTTTCGCAGTATCTGTCGTTGAGCCGCCGCCGATAGATATTACACAATCGCAATCATTGCTCTTGCATATTTCAGCCGCTGCCTCTACAACTACATCCGGCGGTTCGGGTTGAGCCTCGCCGAACTCTACCACATCCAAATCCGCCGCTTTAAGCAGCGCGATGATTCTATCTGATATACCGGCGTTTTTTATTCCTGCATCGTAAATAACGAAAGGTTTTTTATAGCCTGCCTCTGTGACCATCTGACCTATGTCAGCGATGCTTCCTGCTCCGGAAAGTACCTTTGATTTCTGTTCGAGTGCAAAATTAAGTGGCATCTTGTTTTAATCTCCTTCTGTTCTATTAACTTATCTATTTCTTATTCTTTTCTTAAATTCTTTTCTTAAATTCTTTTCTTAAAATTGTCGTGAATATTACTAGTCCTGCGGATAAAATCCCAGAGGGCACTCCAGCGTGCTGATCTCAATAGCCTTTACCTGACGATAGTGATCGAGAGCACACTTGTTTATTTCACGTCCATAGCCAGATTCTTTCATACCGCCGAAGGCTATGCCCGCGGGGACATTCGAGCAGGAGTTAATCCATACGCGGCCGGATTCTACAGCCTGTGCAACTCTCAAAGCCTTGTTTATATCCTGAGTCCAAACCGCTCCTGCCAAACCGAATCTGCTGTCGTTAGCCATTGCGATAACTTCTTCTTCTGTTTTGAACTTAATAACAACGCCCACCGGCCCAAATATTTCTTCCTGAGCTATGCGCATATCGTTAGTGCCTTCGAGCAGAGTCGGCTCGATAAAGAAGCCATTCGCGCAGTCTCCTTCTGTATAGCGTTTTCCGCCTACCGCTACCTTCGCTCCCTCTTCCTTCCCTATCTCTATATATCTGAGAACCTTTTCCATCTGTTTTTCGTTTACAATCGCGCCGAGCTGAGTGTTCATATCAGATGTGTCGCCTATATTTATCTTCTTGAACGCTTTTACCGCAGCCTCCATAAATTTATCGTATATGCCCTCCTGTACGAATATACGAGATCCCGCGGCGCAAACCTCGCCCTGGTTGAAAAGAATGCCGAGCTGCAATCCGTCTATGGCTTTTTCAAAATTACAATCATCAAAGAAGATATTAGGGCTCTTTCCGCCAAGCTCGAGAGTGGCAGGGATAAGACGTTTTCCCGCCGCTTCGGATACTTTGTAGCCTACCGAAGTAGAACCTGTGAAACTCAGCTTTTTTATGCCGGGGTGATCAAGTATATACTGGCCTGCCTTATCGCCCGAGCCTGTTATCACATTAAATACGCCCGCCGGGAGTACGTCCGACAAAAGATCCGCCAACACCAGAGCGGTTACAGATGTGCTGGATGAGGGCTTAAAAACGACGCAGTTTCCTGCTGCGAGAGCGGGAGCTAATTTCCATGATCCTATCATCAGCGGGAAATTCCACGGTACTATCTGACCTACAACGCCGATAGGCTCATGAACCATAAGCGCCATAGTCGTCGCGTCCACTTTTGTGACCGCGCCTTCTTCACCGCGGATGAGACCTGCATAGTAGCGGAACTGATCTGCCGTAGTAGGTATATCAATTATTACAGCCTCGCGTATAGGCTTGCCTACATCCGCAGATTCCAGACCTGCCA
>UQXU01000062.1 GCA_900545085.1 uncultured Eubacteriales bacterium | reverse complement strand
ATCAAATCTCACCCTCCGGCCGCTGTGAGACTAGAAGGAATTTCCGTAACGCAGATGATAACCCACTTTTCTTATTGTCTCTATATTAACACCGGAGCGTATGTGCCTGATCTTCCTGCGCAGGAAGGACATGTATACCTCTACGTTGTTATCCGACGCATCCGAATCATAGCCCCAAGCTTTCAGCAGCATAGTCTCTTTAGTAACTACATTGCCCTTCGCCGCCATCAGCAAGCGCATAAGCTCCAGTTCCTTAGAGCTGAGCTTAACAAAATCCGGACCGCACACAAGCGCGCACGATGATACATTTAGGCGCAAATCCCCAAACTCCATCTGCTCAGTAACTACCTCAGGCTGCCTCCTCATAAGCGAGCGCAGGCACGCCAGCAGCTCTGCGATTTCAAACGGTTTGGTCAAATAATAATCTGCTCCGCTGTCCAAACCGCGTACTCTGTCCTGCACCTGAGAGCGAGCCGTCAGCATAAGTATAGGCGTGGACACCTTGGACGCTCTGAGCCTGCGTGTCACTTCAAATCCGTCCATTTTCGGCATCATGACGTCAAGTATTATCGCATCATATATGCCGCTCTGCGCGTTATCCAGAGCAGCCATACCGTCGAAGCACATATCCACAGCATACCCGTTCCCCATGAGCACATCACCCAAGGTTTCAGCTAGACGCCGTTCGTCTTCGGCTATTAATAATCTCATTGGCATATTAATTACCTCTCTTAATTAGTCCGTTTTAAGCAATATAACACACGGCACTTAAATATAGCTTAATACTTAGACTTGAGAGCTATCTTACGCCAAATTCTCACACTTATTCCCTCTTATATATACACTTTTCTGCATAATATTCTAAATTTCGGCCCTCGGACGCCGTGCGTATTTGAACACACCGCCCGCGCGCGTTACCACAACCCCGCCCAAAGAAAGCGAGCAATGTGCAAAAACAGGCTCTCCGTCCAACATTCCGAGGCATATGCCGACGTGATTCTCACGCACAGCAGATGTGTTTTTAAATACAAAATCCCCCGCCCTCAGCTCACTCCATTCTATCTCTTCTGATTTATCAAATTGATCGTATGTTACCGTGCCCGTCTCCTCTTGCGGAACGCCGGCCTGCCAATAGCACCACGCCACATATCCGGAACAATCCAGCCCAAACGGACGGACGCTTCCCGTGGTCACGCTCCCTTCGCTTTCCACAACCGCCGGCTCGCCCCAGCGTTCGTCTCGCCCCACGGCGTCACTCTTTCCTCCCCAAAAATAGTCAACTTCCCCCACCAACGAAACAGCAGCATCTAATACAACCTCCATTTTTGCACTTGTTTCGCCACGTTTTATTCTTTCTATCTCCGCTTGGCTTATAGGTTCATATCCTCCGGCGCATCCTGTCAATACCGTCACCTCCAATATCATAAGCGTCACAGCTAAAACGCTCGCTGTCTTATAACGCAATTTCATATTATATCGTATGCGCCATGAATAAAAAAATCTCCACCGGGAAAGATAATGGCGAAAAATACTAATACCATTCAGGAGGCAAAAAATGATTGTAGAAGTAGACAGAGACGGCTGCATAGCATGCGGAGCCTGCGAGAGCGTCTGCCCCGACGTATTCGCTCTGGACGACGACGGTCTGAGTTACGTCAAGGCTCAGCCCTCAACGCCCGAACAGGAAGAGGGCGCAAGAGAAGCGGCGGACGGCTGCCCCGTCAGCGTCATCTCTGCCGAGGATTAACAGCTGTAAAAACTCGATCTCTATAATAAAGCAATGTTAAAAAGACCTGCGGTGTTATATACCGAAGGTCTTTTTAACGATTAGAATCTTATTTAAAATATCAAGCCGAAGCAGTATTTGTCCAGCAGCGTAAAGAGCCCTATAGCTACCATGTATACTGCAAAGCCGTAAAGCTTATGCTTGCTTATTAGATTGAGCATAAATCTAATAGCCAAAAATCCGCTGACCGCCGCGAAAATCATTCCCACCAGCGTCGGCAGTATTATCGATGTCTCAACCACAACCTCTCCCGTCGCCAGTTTAAAAAGCTGAAGCACCACTGATCCTATTATTATAGGAATTGACATGAGGAATGAAAATCTAGCCGCGAGATTCCGCTCTACCCCGGCGAAAAGCCCGCCTGCCAAAGTGGAGCCGGAGCGAGAAATGCCTGGGATAATGGCTATCGCCTGCATACAGCCTATCCCGACCGCAGTAGGATAACCTATATTTTTCTTTTTACGCTCGCCCAGACCTTTGTCCAGCCATTCCGCAGCAATAAGCAGCGCAGCAGTAACCAAAAAACCAATGCCCAAATACGCACCGGAAAACGCACTGTTTATAAAATCTTCAAACAGCAGTGTGAAAATCACACCCGGTATCGTCGCAACAATGAGCAAGCCTGTAAGCTTTTGCAGCGGTTTATGCAGTATACTTGATATATCCGCCCAGAATACAAACAAAACCGCTACCAGCGTACCTACATGCATCATTGTGTCAAAAAATACCATATCCCCGTCCAGATTCATGATATTCTGAAAAAGCACTAGGTGACCGCTCGAGGAAACAGGCAGAAATTCTGTAAGCCCCTGCACTATTCCCAAAACTATCCCCTGTAATATATTCATACACAGTCTATCCTTTCCTGCCTTGCCTATTAGCTTGGCACTTCGATACATTATACCAATGTTGCTCTTAGCTTGCAAGTGCTCAACCCTTACATTTCCGAAACATGAGGGAATACATATTGCTGATCGGGCATAAGCCTAAATATGCAGCTGATATATCTTACAAGAAAAGGAGAGAGTTTATGCCTGCACATCAAATCAAACCGTTAATGTATCCTTACTTCGCACTGGAGCCTTATATAGACACGCGCACAATGCTCCTTCATCACGATAAGCACTACGCCGCGTATGTTCGTAAATTTAACGAGCTTGCGGCTCAAATGCCGGAAGAACCGGACGTCGTCAGCGTGCTCACGGGCGAGGCCGAGATTCCGGAAGGGCTCGCCTCCGATCTGAAATGGAACGCCGGCGGCATATACTGCCACGAGCTATACTTCTCCTGCATGGGGCGCAAGGCAAACGCACTTCCGCGTTCTTCAGCTTTAGACATGGCAATACAGCGCGATTTCGGCGGCATGAGCATTTTTAAGCGCAATTTTTCTTATGCCGCAGAAAACCTCAAAGGGTGCGGATGGGTATGGCTCGCGAGCGACACAGGCGGCAATCTCAGCATATCGACAACTTCCAAAAATGAAACCGTGCTGCCAAAAGATCTGCAGCCTCTTCTCATACTGGACGTCTTTGAACACGCTTATTATTTAAAATATCAGAACAGACGAGCCGAATACGTAGCTAACTGGTTCAACGTGGTGACTTGGGGCAATATCGCGAATACATACGAAGGCTTCACCACAGACCCATAAGCTAAAAAAGCCCACCTCTCGCAAATAAGAGGCGGGCTGATGAATATTTAGCCTGAGATTAAAGCTCTTTTTTCCAAAGACCGTGCAGATTGCAGTATTCATAGACAGCGATGGGCTTATCGTCCGTTACCTTAAACTCAGCCTTAGGAGCTTCGCCCGGGGCGAGATATTTTACCTGACCGCCCTTTTCTGTCTCAAGATAGATGAACTGTATGTAATGAACATCCTGCATGGGATGCTCTACACTGCCGACACATACCTCTACAGTGTCGCCGTTGACCTTTACTTCGGGCACATGCTTTTCCTTCGCAGCGTCAACCACGCCTGCGTCCAGCTCTTTGAGACCTTCCAGAGTCTCTGTCCCAATACCTGTTCTGACAATCGTAGCCAGCTTTGTCTTTTCATCTGCATAAAATTTCAGTGCCATTTTTTATTATCTCCTTGAATGTAGTTTTCTGTATTTATTTGCCCCAATTTTCTTATCAAAGGAGCTCATTATGATTATACACGTCGTAAAGCCGGGTGAAACACTTTTTTCCATAGCAAATATGTACGGAGTCAGCCCTTGGAGCATTTCTTCGAGAAACAAGCTCGTTTCCGAAGCCCTTGTGCCGGGGCAGACCCTAGTCGTCCTAAAGCCTGAGCTTCTTACAACAGTTCGTCCGGGAGACACTCTGTATTCCATCGCGCAAAGCAACGGAATGAATGTAAACAAACTCATCCGCATGAATCCTTGGCTCACTCGAAATTCCTCTCTCACCCCGGGTCAGCAGCTCGCTCTCAGCTATGGCGCCGCTCTGCGCCCGCTTGTAGTCACCGGGTACGCATACCCCTTCGCAAACATGCAGCTTCTCTCGGAGACTCTGCCTTATATCAGTTGTCTCATGCCTTTTACTTACGGTTTTAACTCTGACGGTACACTGGTATATCTAGATGACGACGCACTGCTTAACGCCGCGAGAGTAAACGACGTCCGGCCTTTTATGCATTTGTCTACCCTTACGCAGGAAGGCAATTTCGACAGCGCTCTCGCCGTATCTCTATTCCAAAGCCCCGCCATGCAGCGCACTCTTTTGGATAATGTCGTAGGAACTATTCTAAGCAAAGGCTATGACGGCTTAGATATAGATTTCGAATATATACCCGGTCAGTTGGCGCCGAGCTACGCCGCTTTCGTTCGAGCAGCACGGCAGCGCCTCGCGCCTTACGACAAGCGCGTTATCTCCGCTCTCGCGCCTAAAATCTCCGGCGAACAGCGCGGCTTGCTGTACGAAGGTCACAGTTACGCTGACCTCGGAGCCGTATCCGACGCCGTTTTGCTCATGACATACGAATGGGGCTACACATACGGTCCGCCTATGGCAATAGCACCCATAAACAAAGTGCGCCAAGTCGTATCGTATGCGCTGACTCAGATACCCGCGCAGAAGATGCTCCTGGGTATACCGAACTACGGCTATGACTGGCCTCTGCCTTTCATCGAAGGGCGCACACGCGCGCAGTCTATCTCCAACGAGCGCGCAGTCGAGCTGGCACGCATCCACGGCGTAAGTATACTATACGACGACGAAGCCCAATCTCCGCATTTTCAATATACAGACACGGACGGCTCGCGCCACGAGGTCTGGTTCGAGGACGCCCGGAGCATCTCAGCAAAATTCGATCTAATAGACGAGTTCTCTCTGCTCGGCGCGGGCTACTGGAATCTCATGCGCCCCTTCGCTCAAAACTGGCTCGTGCTGGGCTCCCGATATGACGTGGTCAATCTTCGCTAGCCTCATCATCAGCAGGGAAAGGCGTATGTATTGAATACAAATCCGCAAGGCGCTTCGCTTCTTCCACACTTAGCGGCTCGGACGGCATCAGCCCCGTACATTCTGTAGCGCTGCCTACGTGGAACATATTGTAAAATGCGTCATCCTCTATGTTAAATCTTTCCGCGGTCTTTTTTTCTTCGTCCTTCATTTTATCTTTCCTTTCTTCTTTTCTTTTTTGTTTATATTATCCCGCTGTTTTTCAGAAATATGCAGGATAATACTGCGCTGCGTCGGATAGCCTAAATAAAAAAAGGAGATAACCGACAAATGGACGAAAGCTTTTTTCTCACTAATCCCGACGTAGCGAAATACTTCCGCTCTTTGCCTCTCGACGTACAAGCCGCGCTTCTAAAAAACGACGTGGCGATATCCTCTCTCGGAGAGCTTCAGCTCTGGGCGGAACATTACATGCACAGCTAAAATATTATTCACGCATTTTCCTAAAAGTTTTATTGAATTCTGCACGAGGTTATGTTAAATTAATAATACAGATAATATTAAAACTAAACAGGAAGGAATGCACGTGAATATTCTCTTTTTTCTGCGTCCGAAAAGCGACGTCGCCGTTATTTGCAGCAGCATGCTGGTGGAAGATGCTCTTAGGATAATGCGAAAAACGAATTATACAGCTCTGCCCGTTATTGACAAGCAAGGTGAATACGTCGGCACGCTGACGCAAGGCGACCTGCTCTGGTATCTGCATGATTCCAAAGACATGAAACGCTCCGTTCTCTCACCGATAAAAGCTGTTCCCCGCCTGCACGACAACGCGAGCATCCCCGTGAGCACAGATATGGAATCTCTGCTGAACCGAATGCTGGAGCAGAACTTCGCTCCCGTGACGGACGATCGCGGAGTTTTTATAGGTATCGTCACTCGCCGCAGCATCATGGAATATTTCATGAGACGACTCGATTCTCTTATCGAAGAAGAAAAATAACAGCCGGCTTATTCAGTATTTTCAGACTCTGCATATCCATCTATAAATAACCGGAAAAAAGGCAACTCTCATATTCAGCACAAGTATAAAATTTGATAACCGCACAACAAATAGTGCAAATCGAACAACAGACGAATAAAGAATTATACAAAAAACTCTGCATAAATGCAGAGTTTTTTGTGCTGCTTTTTACTTGAATACCTTGCAGCTCAATCCGCCCGGCGAAAAGCACTTATTGCAAGATATACATTTCGGTTTCGCATAGTCTCCCGACGCCCAGCGGCTCACTATGTCCGGTTCGCATATCAGCGGCCTGCAAAGGCTTATGGCTTTCACTTCACCCTCGTTTATCGCCTCTTCCATTCGCTCAGGGCTGCGGTGGCCTCCCACGCTTATTACGTCTGCGCTGACATTCTCTGCTATTTTCAGAGCCTCCGGTAAAAAGTGCGCTTCATCCTCCTGTTTGCTCACTCTTCTCGCAGACGCACTTCTCTTAGACATGGCTATCCCTCCGCTTATCTCCGCGGCGTCAAGCCCCATATCAGACAGCTTTTTACATACAAACATACATTCCTCAAGCGTTATTCCGCCTTCTTCCCCGTCCTGCGAATTAATCTTTATCCATACGGGATAATCTCTGCCTACCGCTTTTCGTACAGCCTCATATACTTCGAACACAGCTCTCGCTCTCCCGTCTATCTCGCCGCCGTATTCATCCTGACGTTTATTATATATCGGCGATAGAAACTGACTCAGCAAATATCCATGCGCCGCGTGTATCTGCACTCCGTCTGCGCCCGCCTCCTTGCATTTCGCCGCCGCAGAAGCGAAGCTCTCTGCCAGATCGGCTATTCCCTCTTTGCTCAGCTCGCGCCAATTCTTATCCGGCAGCTTCGACGGTGCGACAGGCGGCAGGCCGGCATCTGTACGCGCGACCTTGGCGCCGCAGTTCGCCAACTGAACCACGAGAGCGCAATTGTGTTTATGAGCCAGCTCTGCCAGCTCTCTCAGCCCGTCTTGAAAGCTTGGGTCGTAAGCTCTTACCATGCTGTCGATTACGCAGGAGTTTTCATCCACACCCGTCATACCCGTTATAATCGTGCCTACCCCGCCTTCAGCCAGCGCCGTATAAATCTCGCGCATACGATTGTCATAACGGCCTTGATCCGCAGAATACTCAAAAGTCGCGCTTCTTACCAGTCTGTTTTTGACCTTTATGCCTCCCAGAACAGTCTCTTCAAATAGCTTTCTCATAGCTGCCCTCCCTGTTGTATTTTTTTAATTTACAACTAAAGAGTATCATATCGGGCTTGTAATGTCAATACTTACATCGTATAATATTGTATAAAGAGGTGATAAAAATGCGAATCAGCAGCAAATGCTCCCTCGCTTTGCATATATTGCTCCTGCTGGCGGTCTATAAGCACGACAAACTGACCAGTGAAATTATGGCGTCGAGCACAGGATGCAATCCCGCCATGATACGCGATATGATGAAAAAGCTGCGCGAAGCAGGGCTAATCGAGACGACACGAGGGACGGGCGGCTCAAGGCTCATCAAAGATCCAAAAGACATAACAATCTGGACGGTATACTGCGCCGCAGATCCCGATTCTTTTCAAAATTGCATAGCTCTGCACAAAAATCCATATGAAGGCTGCCCCGTGGGCAGGTGCATCACGCCCGTACTTAGCCGCCCATACGGCAACATAAAAAACGCCATACGCGAAGCCATGCAAGCCGAGACATTGCAGGGAATCATAGACGATTACTACGCTATGACAGATAAACCGACGCATTGACGCTCTGGTATTGCAATACTTTTTCCGGCGCCCGGCTTCCGTCGCATTCCTCCATTGAAAACCTATCAAGTATATGGTATTATAGTACAATATAATCGGAGGGCAAATAATATGAAAATCTCCACCAAAGGCCGCTATGCGCTCAGAATGATGATTGATTTAGCCGAGCATCAGAACGATGGGTATACAGCTCTAAAAGACATAGCAAAACGGCAGAATATTTCAAAAAAGTATTTAGAACAAATAGTTCCTATATTTAATAAATCGGATGTTCTCAAAACCAACCGCGGCTACCAAGGCGGATACATGTTGGCCAAAGCTCCTGACAAATACACAGTAGGCGATATTCTTCGCCTTGCCGAAGGCAGCCTGGCTCCCGTCGCATGCGCCGAGCAGGATCCTGTAGAATGTCCGCGAAGCTCAGAATGCCCCACGCTCCCTATATGGAGAGGATTAAATAAAGTGATAAGCGATTATCTTGACAATATAACCTTACAAGACATTATAGAGCAGCAAAGAGAGCGGGAAATAGACAATTACATGATATAACATAACCCTTTCGGTCGGCGATGCTTGCCGACCGTTTTTTTACCAAATGCCTTGACATTCGCTCTAAATTCGGCTACAATAGCACTAAACTCCTATTATTTCAGTAGGAATATATCCAATATTAAAATACTTAGGAAAAATGCCATGGAAAAAACACGTTGTCCTTCAGAAAAACATTACGAAAACAGCTTTTACAGACCGACCGTCGAGGGCATTATAATAAACGGTAAACGCGGAAGGCTTCTATCCGTATTGTACGGCGCAGCCGGAGCAGGGCTGCACCCCGTCGTACTCCTTCTGCACGGCATCCCGGGCTGTGAACAGAACGGAGATATAGCGCAGGCCTTGCGCCGCTGCGGTTTCCACGTGCTTACATTCCATTACAGCGGTTGTTTCGGCTCAGACGGGGATTACGCATTAGCAAACAATATAGAGGACGCCGACACCGTTTTGGACTTTATACTGAACGACACGCAGTACAATTTTGACAAAAGCAATATATTTGCAGTCGGACACAGCATGGGTGGTTTTGTATGCGCTCAGCTCAGCGCAGCGCGCAGAGAGATAAAAGGAGCGGCGCTTTTAATGCCCTGCAATATAGGACGTCTCAGTAAGATACGCGAGGAGAACCTCTCAGCTTACAAAACCATCATACGCATATTAGAGGAAAGCTCAAAATGGCTGCGAAACGCCGATATCGAAAAATTCCTGTCTGAGCTGGAACTTTACGAAGAACAGTTTGCTCTGGAGAATTTGTCAGAATCGCTCGGAAAAAAGCCTCTGCTTTGCGTCAGCGCCGATCTGGACACTCATACTCCTCCTAAGTATCACTGCCTCCCACTGGAGAACGCACTTTTAACCCAGCCCGAACATCGCGTTAAATCCGTACATTTCAACACGGATCATTTTGCATCTGACTATCGCCTCGAGCTGTTGCACGAAATTATCGACTTTTTCAGCACTCTGATATAACATAATAATAAAATAAAATCGCCCTAAACACAGGCGATTCTTTACAAATATAAAAATATAAAAACAAAAGCCATACCCCCGGAGAAGTACGACTTTACAAGTTGGAGGCGCCAGCCGGATTTGAACCGGCGCATCAAGGTTTTGCAGACCTATGCCTTACCGCTTGGCTATGGCGCCATCATTACTAATGCGGCGTTAATACAGCCGCATCAGAGATAAAAAATGGAGCGGAAGACGAGATTCGAACTCGCGACATTCGCCTTGGCAAGGCGACGC
>UQXU01000061.1 GCA_900545085.1 uncultured Eubacteriales bacterium | reverse complement strand
AGGCGCAGGAGTGTAGCCGGAGCAGTAAAAGTAAACTCTCAAGATGATGATAATGAAAAATAGAGTATAACCGTGAACAGATAGAACCCGCCTCTATAGCGGGTTCTATCTGAGCCTTCAGAAGCGGTGCAATTAGCCCCTTATTGAACAAAAAAATTTATTTGCTAAATCTTTATATTAAGCTTATTTCTCAAGTCCTGAACAGCCAACATCAATGCCAACCTTACGTTTTCTAAAGTCAAACCGCCCTGCATATACGCTATATAGGGCTCTCTCATAGGACCATCTGCGGATAGTTCAATAGAACCACCTTGAATAAATGTTCCGGCTGCCATAATAACCTTATCGTCGTAGCCAGGCATATCCCAAGCGTAAGGAACAACATTGCTGTCTATTGGCGATGCTTTTTGGACGGCGCGTACTAATATAGTGAGGGCATCTTCGCTGTTCATTTTTATAGCCTGAGTTATATCGGCTCGATGTGCTCTTGAGCTGGGAAATACTTCAAAGCCCAATCGAGAAAAGACCTCAGCGCTTAGAGCTGCGCCGCAGAGTGCATTTCTAACCACAGAGGGTGCGAAGAAAATGCCTTGAAAATACGGAAGATAACCGCTGAGATATGACCCGATTTCAGAACCGAGTCCGGCGCATGTCAGACGTTGTTCTGCCAGTTCTACACATTCTCTGCGACCGGCTATATAAGCGCCTGTAGGTGTCAGACCGGCACCGGGGTTTTTTATAAGGGATCCGATTATCAAATCAGCGCCTACATCCGTGGGTTCGAGCGGCTCGGTGAATTCACCGTAACAGTTATCAACTACTACCCATGAGTTAGGAAAAGCTTTTTTTATATCAGCTATAGCACGCTTGATATTTTCGATGCTTAGAGACGCTCGCCATTCATATCCCCTCGAGCGCTGAATGTAGAAAATGCCTCGACGATTGATTTTCTCGAAAGCAATAATAGCATTCTTAGTGTCTATACTGCCATCAGGAAGAAGATCAACGTGACTGTATTTAACTCCAAAATCCTTTAAAGACCCAGAGTTTTTATATGAATCTGAAGATATACCAATTACACCGTGGAGAGTGTCGTAAGGACTTCCCGTAATGCTCAGCATTGTATCCCCTGGACGCAGTAAACCGAAAAGAGCAGTCGAAAGAGCATGTGTACCTGATGCTATAAGAGGGCAAACAATTCAGCGAGTTTTTCTCGGCCGCTGTCCGAGTAGCCATAGCCTGTCGTACCATACATATGTCTGGCTGCAATTTCACAATGCCTGAAAGATTCCAGAACTTTGTAGTTGCAGTAAGTCATTGTTTCATCAAATTTTGCAAAAATATCAGAAATATCAGCTTCAGCCTTAGATACGAAATTTACAACATCCTCAGATATACCGTATTTGGACATTAAAAAAACATTAGTATTCAAAATTCACCTCGATAAAATTAATTAGTATTATAATAATAAGAATTGTAATATGCTCAATATAGCAGATATACACGATGGATCAGCAGGGTTAATCCAGATATATCGGTCATCCCTCTTAAACCATGTAAGCTGACGTTTAGCATATCTGCGTGTGTTTTGCTTTATTGCATTAATTGCATCTTCTAATGAGTAATCACCGTTAAAAAACGGCAGGAATTCCTTATAGCCAATCGCTTTGAAAGCTGATATTTCGAATCCGAAATTAATGACAAGCGAACGTACTTCTTGCTCCAGACCTTCTTCCATCATTATATCTACACGATCGTTTATTTTAGAATACAGTTCCTCTCTAGGTATGTTCATGCAAAACATTTTGAAATCGAAATCATTATTTAGTTTTCTAAAATTAAAGATGTTCCCTGCTCCTAACTCCAGCATTTCGAGTCTTCTCACGACTCTTAGCTTATCGTTTTTGTGAATTCTCTCGGCGGCCTCCGGATCTTTTTCTGCAAGGATACTATGCATGTATTCTGCTCCAAATTTATCATATTGTGCAGATATTTTGTTTCTCACTGTTTCATCTGTTTTTGTATCGTCAAAATTCAATTTATAAACGAGCGAATTAATATATAGTCCTGTTCCTCCTGTTATTATAGGAACTCGTCCTCTGCTGACTATTTCTTCTATCTTTGCAAAGGCATCTTTTTGATAGTTTGCTACAGAATAGTTTTCATTTGGTTCTAGAAAGTTAAGCAAATGATGAGGAATTCCCTTCATTTCTTCATAGCTTGGCGATGCTGTACCTATTCTCATGTGCTTGTATATTTGCATGGAATCAGCAGATATAATCTCACCATTAATTTCTTGTGCAAGCTTGACCGCAAACGACGTTTTGCCGGAAGCAGTTGGACCTGCAATTATAATGACGTTATCCAAAACTTAAACTCTCCTTCTGAAACTCTTTTCTAAATCAGTACGTGTAAATGCAACAGCTATTGGTCTGCCGTGCGGGCAATAAGGCATTGTCTTTTTTATCAGAATTTGCTGCATTATGCTGTTCAGTTGATCCTCAGACAGTTTCTGCCCGGCCTTGACCGCGCGTTTGCACGCCGCCTTTGCTAATTTCTCTTGCCGCAAAACTATATTTTGACGTCTGCTTTCGGTCAGCACAGAAAGTATATCTTTCATAATGGAAGACGGTTCAATTTCTCCTAATACCATGGGGACGGCGTTGATGCTGTAGCAGAACTGTCCGAGCCTGCTTAATTCAATTCCGATTTTATTTATCAATTCCAAGTTGTCCTCGATGAGAAGCATTTCATCGTGAGTTACGTCATATGGCTCCCCTTCTAAAAGCGGTTGTATTACACCTCCGCTTTCTTTTAATAGCATATCATAAACTAGACGTTCGTGAGCTGCATGTTGATCTATCATATATATGGTATCGTCAGATTCTACAATTATATACGTAGAAAAAGCTGTCCCAATTATATTATAGCTTCCTATTGTGTTGATTAAACTTGGCTGTTCATTTTGTTCCTGTTCTTCTGATTGAGGCAGTTTAAAATCGTGCATTTGCGTTTCGCTTTTTTGTTCTTTTCCTAAAACGGCTTCGACAGAATACGGAGATGTCTGCCTCATAATCGTACTTTCTGCTTTATAATCAGGAACTCTGTTGAGTATGTCGTCTATATCTTTTCTTGAAACTGTTCTTTGTGTTTCTATTTTATTGTTTTCCGTTTCAATTTCAATAGTGTTGTTTTTTAAAGCCGGCTCAGCGGTGCTCTTTATTGCTTGTATTGTAGGACCTTTAATATCACGTTTATATTCTAAGTCTAGTTTTGGTGTACGTACTGCTGTATATAAAGTTTCGTATATTGTATCTGTAATAAACTGCGATACCTTATTGTCGTCAATAAATTTTATACTTAATTTATTTGGATGTACGTTTACATCTACCGAGCTGAGCGGCAAATCAAGATGCAGCACAAACATAGGGAAAGTTCCCTTGAGCAGACGCTCTGTGTAACCTGCGAGAATTGCATGGTTTATATCCTGTGATTTAATGTATCGTCCGTTAACAAATATAGAGCCGTGTTTAAAGGTTTTATAATTTAACTCAGGTGACGATATATATCCGCTGAGCTTCATATCTCCCCGTTTAGCATCAATTGGTATAAGCCTTGGCTTAATGCGCACACCGTATATACTTATTATTGCATCATTAATATCTCCGCTTCCGGGACTATGATAAATAGTAGTAGAGCCTGATGTATACCTTATCGAAATATTTGGATACGAAAGGATAAGCCTGCTCACACAGTCGGTGATGGCTGCTGCCTCAGATGCCGGCCTTTTTAAAAATTTACGTCTTGCAGGCGTATTAAAAAACAGGTTTTCAACTATAGTTGTGGTTCCGTTTGCCACTCCGGCTTCGTTTATATAGTCTATTTCGCCGCCTGTGGCATGTAGTTCACTTCCCAACTCATTATCAGGTGTTTTGCTTCGAATCGTTAGTTCTGACACTGCTGCTATGCTTGCCAGCGCCTCGCCTCTAAATCCCATTGTTCCTATATGATCCAAATCAGATAAATTAAATATCTTGCTTGTTGCATGTTTTACTATAGTCAATGGCATGTCGTCCGGCGCTATGCCGCTTCCGTTGTCCGCAACTCTAATGAGTTTTATTCCACCTTCCTCTATTGCGATTGATACAGCAGTAGCTCCTGCATCTACAGCATTTTCTACAAGTTCTTTTACAATACTGCACGGTCTTTCTACTACTTCTCCGGCTGCTATTCTGCCGGCAATCGCTTCACTCAATATTCTGATTTTAGCCATTGTAATCACTCAGCCTCGATTTTATGTCGTTTAAAAATGTTAAAGCTTCCAACGGCGACATACTGTCTATATTTAAGTTTTTAATAGACTTCAAGAGGTCGCTTACATACTTAGGCGTTGAATTGTCATCTGAATTTGCAACATCATCTGCAATTTCTGTAAGTTTTATGTGATCCTTTTTTTCTAAAGACGATAAAAGCTCTTTAGCACGGTCTATAACAGAATTAGGGATTCCTGCAAGTTTAGCTACTTCAATTCCGAAGCTGCGGTCTGCGCTGCCTTTTTTTATCTTGTGTAAAAAGATAATACCATTGTCTTTTTCTTTTATGCTGACGCTGAAGTTTTTAACGCCGGGCAACATGTCTTCAAGCTCAGTTAGCTCATGATAATGAGTTGCAAAGAGAGTTTTTCCGCCTGTTTCTGTGTTGTTTACGATATGCTCTGCTGTTGCCCACGCTATGGATAGACCGTCATATGTACTTGTGCCTCTGCCAATTTCATCTAATATCAAGAGACTGTTTTCTGTAGCGCAAGCAAGTATGCTTGCTAACTCGTTCATTTCCACCATAAAGGTGCTCTGCCCTGAAGCTAAATCGTCACTAGCGCCTACACGTGTAAATATTCTGTCTACCAGGCATATTGACGCTGAATCCGCCGGCACAAAGCACCCCATATGAGCCATGAGCGTTATGATACCTGTTTGACGCATATAGGTACTCTTGCCGGCCATATTTGGTCCTGTTATAATGAGAAGCTTATTATCGCTCATATCGAGATATACGTCGTTGGGAACAAAATAACCTTTCATGAGCTTTTCGACCACGGGGTGTCTTCCGGACTTTATGTTAATTATTCCATCATCAGTTATCTTAGGGCGAATATATCCTCCGCTGTATGCCGCTTTAGCAAATGACATAAGAGAGTCTAAAATTGCCAGAGCATGTGCATTTTCCTGAAGTAAAACTATATTGTTTTCAACTTTTTTGCATACGACTTCAAACAACTCTTGTTCAAGTTCTATAAGAAGGTCAGATGCGTTGAGTATCTCGCCTTCCATAGATTTGAGTTCTTCAGTGACATATCTCTCGCCGGTTGTTAGAGTTTGTTTGCGTTTAAAGTATACAGGAACAAGGTTTAAATTAGATTTAGATACTTCAAAATAGTATCCGAACACTTTGTTAAAACCCATCTTCATGTTTTTAATGCCGGAGACTCTCTTCTCTTTTTCAAGCAGTTTTGCGAGCCAGTCGTGGCCGGAACGCACGCTCTCCCTGCACTTATCCACTCTCTCGCTGAATCCGTCTTTAATGACGCCGCCATCTTTAAGCGTGGCCGGAGTATTTTCATCTATTATTGCGTCCTCGAGCATCTGCCTCAAATCATGTATTGGATTTAGCGTGTGCCCTATACGCTTTAACATTTCGCTATTGCACGATACGAGCTTCTCTTGGAGTTCAGGTATTAAGTTCAGTGTGTCTTTGAGGCTCAGCAAAGAGGCCGGTTGAACAGTGCCGTAGCTCAGTCGTGACAGAATCTTTTCAATGTCGCATATTTTACGTAGATAAACAGATATTTCGCATTGCAGAGAATAATCGTTTTTTAACTCTTCTACAGCATCTAATCTCAAATTTATCTGAGAGATATCTTGCAGCGGCTTTTCTATCCAATGCCTCAGCATCCTGGAGCCCATGGCGGTATGCGTGTTGTCCAGAACTCCAAGGAGAGAACTTCTTTTCTTTCCTGTAGATAACGACGCAGTAAGCTCGAGATTACGTATTGTAAATCGGTCAAGTATCATGCTGTCCGCTTTTTTTACGGGTATTATGGAACTCATATGTCTCAGTGCGTGTTTCTGAGTTTGTTCCAGATAATACATAAGACCGCCGGCTGCTCTTAGATCATATTCTTCTAGTCCAACCATAGATGTGTCGTGGAAGTGAAAATTTCTAAAAAGAACTTCATATGCTGTTGTTTTTTCGAATTGCTTCGAAGGAATACGGCTTATTGTATCCGGCAGTCCTGATATATTTGGTATATTGTAACCTTCCTCTGCCACCAATTCTCTTGCGGAGATTCTGGCAGATATGTTAGATACGTCGCGCAGATCATCGGCATTTTCTACGCAGAACTCACCTGTGCTTATATCTGCATACGCTACGCTGAACGAGCCGTCTTCTTCATAGATAGCCATTATGTATCTGTTTTCCTTTTCGTCGCTGCCAAGTGTACCGGGAGTGACTACTCGGATTATATCACGTTTCACAAGACCTTTTGCTTCGGAGGGATTTTCCATTTGTTCGCATACTGCGACTTTAAAACCCTGCTCTACAAGTCTGGCGAGATACATATCTAACGCATGATAAGGTACTCCGCACATAGGAGCCCGCTCATCCAGTCCGCATTCCTTTCCTGTGAGAGTGAGCTGCAAGGCGTCTGAAGTTGTTACGGCATCTTCGAAGAACATTTCGTAAAAATCACCGCAACGGAAAAAGAGGAGACAGTCTGGATTCTGCTCCTTTAATTCTAAATATTGTCTCATCATAGGAGACAGCTTAGACATGCTGCTTCCTTTGATGCCTGTTTTACTTTTTTCTTTAGTCATTTCTCGCCACCTTTGAGTAAGAAGCGCCTATGGCTCTTGATAAGTCGTCGGGTGCAATTTTAATCTGCAGTCCTATTTTTCCTCCGCTGACAAATATGAAGTCTTTACATTTTGCGCTTTCATCTATTATAGTAACAAAATGCTTCTTCATTCCTATAGGAGAGCATCCGCCATGAATGTATCCTGTAAGAGGGAGAAGCTTCGCTTGTGGTATCATGGCAATGTTCTTTTGTCCTGTTGCTCTTGCAGCGGCTTTTAGATCCAATTCTGTACATACAGGTATTACAAATACAAAGTGTTCGTTATTTTGCGATGCTGTAACAAGTGTTTTGAAAGTTGTACTCGGATCCTGATTCATTTTTTGAGCAACGCTCAAACCGTCTATTTTGCCATCGCTAACGTCATAGCTGAGGATTTCGTATTTGATTTTTGACCTGTCGAGCAGACGCATTGCGTTTGTTTTTGCATTTTTAGACATTATTTTACTCCATCAGCTTGTATATTGTTTCAACGTCCTGTTGATACAGCTTACGGTACTGTCCAATGCTTCCGCAATTGTAATCTAAAGCCATTTTCGCCATTTTAGGATAATCTTCGCTTACGGCAGGACAAAGCTCATGCATTCTTATCGGCATACCGATTTCTTTTAGAAAATGTCTGAACGCGCCTATTGTATCACTAGCTGTCCATGGCTCGTTTCCTTTGGCAAAAACTCGTTTTCCCAATGCAACGAGTCTATCCGGTTTGAATGCGCTGATGTATTCCATCCATGCAGGCATTACAACAGCAAGACCTGCTCCGTGTGCGACATCATAAAGAGCGCTGATTTGGTGCTCCATTTGATGGGAAGCCCAGTCCTGCACTCTGCCTACGCCGGCGCAATTGTCGTGAGCGACTTTGCAGCCCAGCATTATTTCTGCCCGGAGGTCGTAGTTGGTGAGATCATCTTTCAGAAGCAATGCGTTGTGCATCAAAGAAGATATGATTCCTTCCAGCATTCTGTCTGTGATATCTGTGTTTTCCGTCGGCGAGAAGTATCTTTCCATTGCATGAGATATTGCATCGGTTATTCCGCACATGGTCTGGTATTCAGGCACTGTAGTTGTAAGCTCAGGATTCATAAGAGCGAAAACCGGATATATTACTTCTGAACCGCAAGGATTCTTTGTTCCGTCCTTGTCGTTAGTAATAACGCAATTATTACTTGCTTCACTTCCCGCTCCTGCCATAGTAAGAACGACGCCGACAGGTACAGAAGCTTTAGGAGTATCGCTTGCTCTGCTTCCGAAAAAATCCTGAAAATCTCCTTCATATGCAGCTCCGATGCCGATAGCCTTAGCAGAGTCTATAACGCTGCCTCCTCCAACAGCAATTATAATCCCTATATTTTTATTTTTAACGATTTCAATTCCTTTGTAAACAAGTGAGGAACGCGGATTAGGCTGAACCCCTCCCAGCAACGTAAATTCGACGCCTGCAGCATTGAGAGAATTTGTCAAAACGTCCATAAGACCACTTTTAATAATGCGTTCAGATCCATAATGAATCAAAGCCTTATTAGAGTAAGCCGATGTTAGAGCGCCTATTTGTTTTTCCGCACTTCTGCCAAATACTATTCTGGTTGGGTTTATATAATTAAAGCTTACCATATATACGTCCTTTCCGCTCCGTATCCTACGGATACACAATTATTATTAATACATTATACTCTGGAAAATTATTTTTATCAAGAGCATTAAAAAAGACACTCTCAAGTATCAGAGAGTGTCCGTATAATGAGCCTTTATGCTCTTTTGAGTCTCTTTTCGCGTTTGATTACGTCCTCAAAAGATTTGGTCTCTTTTGCTATGATGTTGCTCATAACTATCAGGCAGATTAAGTTGGGAATAGCCATAAGTCCGTTAAATATCTCAGATATGTTCCAAGCTACCTGCAAGCCGGAAAGTGAACCTAAAAATACTACAGCGCAGAATACAAGTCTGTATATAATGTTTAGCTTAGGAGTACCTGTGATATATTCAAAGCTCTTTTCGCCATAATAGGACCATCCAAGAATAGTAGAATAAGCGAAGAGCGTGATACCTACAGAAATAACAATTCCGCCAAAATCGCCAAAAATAGTTGAAAATGCATGAATTGTTAAGTTGACGCCGCTGATAAACTCTCCGTTGGCATCAGTAATACCGAGAACGCCGGAGCAAGCGATCGCCAGCCCTGTGATGGTGCAGACTATGATCGTATCGAAGAATGTACCTGTCATTGAAATATAACCTTGACGACATGCGTAGTCAGTTTTTCCGGCTGCTGCCGCAATCGGCGCAGAACCAAGTCCCGCTTCGTTGGAGAATAGGCCGCGGGCTACACCAAAACGCATGGCAACCATCATACCGGCGAAACCGCCTGTCATGTTGGTCAGCATTTCTTTTCCGAAAGCATTAGTTATAATTTGTACTATACCTGTGCCCAGATTGCCTATGTTGCCTATTATTACTACTAGACCTCCTATGACATATACTATTGCCATAACAGGAACTATTATTGAAGAAACTTTGCCTATAGATTGAATTCCGCCAATAATTACAATTGCGGTTAATACTACCAATGCGATGCCTACAATCCAATACTCAACACCGAAAGTGGTGTTAAGTGCAGAAGCGATGGCGTCAACCTGTGTCATATTGCCTATGCCAAAGGAAGCTAATACCGCGAAAATTGCAAATAACATACCCAGAAAGCGTCCGAAACCTTTGTGTTTAAACCCGTTCTGCATGACATACATAGGACCGCCGGCCATTTCTCCGCGTGAGTTCTTTTCGCGATACTTAACAGCAAGCATGCATTCGGCATATTTTGTGGTTAAACCAAAAAGGGCGGAAATCCACATCCAAACGAGAGCGCCCGGTCCTCCCAACACCATAGCCGTAGCTACGCCCGCGATGTTACCGGTGCCTATCGTGGCAGACAACGCAGTCATAAGAGATTGGAACGGCGTTATATCGCCTTCGCCTCCGGTGGTGTGTTTGCGGCCTTTGAATACGTGTTTCAGCGCAAAGCCAAGATTTTTCCAAGGGCGGAATTTAAGACGAAAAGTAAGAAAAATTCCTGTTCCGACCAGAAGGATTATCATAGCTGGACCCCATACAAAGTCATTTAC
>UQXU01000060.1 GCA_900545085.1 uncultured Eubacteriales bacterium | reverse complement strand
AGCAAGCGGCGCATACTGTTTATGTAGCAATATTTTGTATGCGAAGAAGAATAACAAAATATTGGCGCAGGATGCTCATATCCTTGACACGCTGTTTGCGGAGATGTATTATAACCGTGAACACTTGTTGAATGACGGGGCGGCGCCCCTTATTGAAAAATAAAGCGTAATGTGTAATGAAGAATATCTCAACAGAAATTTGCTTTATGCTTTATATTGTTTAGACTACTGTAATAGTATTATTTACAATAAAAAATAAGAGGAGTCTGATATGAAGAACATCAAAATACCGATACTTTTCGCGGTTGTATTTGCTGCGATGTGTATGGCTTTGCCGGGATGCAGCTCAAATAAGAGCAGCGCGGCGGCTGAATCTTGGGAACCAAGTTTAACTGCAAGCATGGAAGTCAATTCTGCTTCGACGTCAGAAGAACCGGCAGAGTCGGCCGCTTCGGATAAGCTTGACGCGGCGGATTATATAACCGGAGGCTGGAGCGTATTAATAGATAAGCTCAATATGAAAGAGACAGAAGCTCGGCTTCTGGCGAATTCAAATGCTTATGAGATTGACGGATTCTATCTCGAGTGGTCGTCGAACAATGAATGCAGCATGATCAGCTCTGAGAAGGGGGACGTCGTCGCCGCAGGTGTAGAAGTGGGAGATTCACTGGAAGAAGCTGATAAAAAGCTCAAGGATGCAGGTTGGATTAATTTTGGCGAAGAAGGCAGCATGGGGGGCAATTACGGCATAGTCCTGGAGGATCAAGATATTATGTTGGAACTGGAGTCGGATGGAGATACTGTCCAAAGCTGGTTTATCGGCAACTGGCCGCAGGGCGATTTCGATTATGATAAACTGAGATGAGGAATGACGAGGGGCGGATATCCGTCCCTTTATTTTTGCGCTGTACAAACAAATCCTCATGTAGTAAAATAATAAAGATACGGAGGAGAAGCATGTTAGAATTCATAGAGGGCGAGGTCGCCCATATTGCGGAGAATTACGTCGTGCTGCAAACCGGCGGCATAGGCTATAAGATATTTGCAACAGTGCGCTTTCTCGCGATGGCGCAAAAAGGCAGAAGAGAGAGACTGTACACTCATATGAGCATAAGCGATACGGAAATATCGCTGTATGGTTTTGAAAATCTGAAAGAAAAGGCGATGTTTCAAAGGCTGTTGGGAGTTTCGGGAGTAGGCTCGAAATCCGCTCTGGCCGTGTTGTCTAGCATGACGATAGGAGAGATTACAAAGGCTGCGCTGGCTCAGGATACAAAGGCGTTTACACGCGCTCCGGGAATAGGCCCGAAGGCAGCGGGGCGTATAGTGCTTGAACTTAAAGATAAGGTGGACGCGGCGGACGCTGCGGGGGCGGTGTTTATGGATCAAAGCAGCGGCAACGAGGCTTCGGATGCGATAGAGGCTCTCATAGCTCTGGGTTATGACAAGAGCGACGCGGTATCTGCTGTGAGCGCAGTCGGAGAGCTGGCTGACAGTGCGGAGGAACTGACTCGGCTGGCGCTCAAGAGTCTGGCGAAGCAGTAAGGCGGTGTGAATATGAATGGAATAGAAAGCGATAACAGAATTGTGTCCGCATTTGCACAGCTCGAAGATACAGACGCGAATCTCAGGCCAAAGGCTTTGGACGACTATATAGGCCAGAGCAAGGTAAAAGAGAAAATGGCGATTTTTATCGAAGCGGCTCAGAAACGAAAGGATACGCTGGATCACGTTCTTCTGTATGGACCGCCCGGCTTGGGCAAGACGACTCTGGCGTATATTATAGCGCATGAGCTGGGCGTGAACATACGAATTACGTCAGGCCCTGCGATAGAGCGGCCGGGAGATCTCGCGGCGCTGCTGACTAATCTCTCGGAAGGCGACGTGCTGTTTATTGATGAGATACACAGATTGAACGCGAGTGTGGAAGAGGTGCTTTACCCCGCTATGGAGGATTTCGCGCTGGATATAATAATAGGCAAAGGCCCGAGCGCTCGCTCGCTTAGGATAGACCTGCCGCATTTTACACTTGTAGGCGCTACAACAAGAGCGGGAAGTCTTACGTCTCCTCTGCGCGACAGATTCGGAGTTATAAACAGACTGGAGCTGTATACTCATGAGGAACTGTGCGAGATAGTAACGCGCTCGGCGGCGATATTGGGAGTCCCCATCGTGGAGGACGGAGCCTTGGAGATAGCTCGGCGTTCGCGCGGGACTCCTCGCATAGCGAACAGGCTGCTGCGCCGCGTCCGAGATTTCGCAGAGATAAAGGCAGATGGCGTAATAACGGAAGGTGTGGCGAAGGAAGCGCTCGAAATGCTGGAGATAGACCCGCTCGGATTGGAGAATCTGGATAGATTGATATTGAGGACGGTTATAAATCTGTTTGGCGGAGGGCCAGTGGGCGTGGAGACGCTCGCCGCTGCGACGGGCGAGGAGGTTCGCACTATAGAAGATGTGTACGAGCCGTATCTGATGCAGATAGGATATATAATGCGTACTCCTCGCGGCAGAATAGTTACGGAGCTGGCGTATAAGCATCTCGGAATACAGCCTCCGGAGAAGCAAAACGCCGCGCAGGGCACGTTCTTTGAACAGGAAGAGGAATAAACGCGGGAGCAGGAGAGATATGAATACAAGTGATTTTTATTATGATTTGCCGGAGGAGCTGATAGCGCAGACTCCGGTCGAGCCGAGAGACAGCTCTCGGCTGTTCGTTTACGACAGAAATACTAAAAAGAGAGAGCATAGGACTTTCCGAGATATTAAGGAATATTTGAGACCGGGCGATGCTCTTGTTATAAACGATACGAAGGTTATACCGGCGCGTCTTTTCGGCACGAAGCGGGAAGGCGGCAGAGAGGTTGAATTTCTGCTGCTGGAGAGAAATTCGCGGACTAATTGGAGCATAATAATGAGACCGGGGCGAAAACTCAAAATAGGAGATTATGTGGATTTCTCACCTGAGCTCTGCGCTAAGATAATCAGCAAAGCTCCGGACGGGATGACAGAGGTGGAATTTGAGTTTGACGGCGTTTTTGAGGAAATACTGGACAAGCTAGGGAATATGCCGCTTCCTCCGTATATACACGAAAAGCTTCAGGATAAGACCAGATATCAGACTGTTTATGCGCGCGAGGACGGTTCGGCAGCCGCCCCGACGGCAGGGCTGCACTTTACGCCGGAGCTGCTGCGCGAGATAGAGGCCAAGGGAGTTGAGATAATCCGAGTTCTTCTTCACGTAGGTCTGGGCACGTTCCGACCGGTAAAAGTCGATGATGTGGAAAAGCATTCTATGCACAGCGAATTCTTTCGAGTGACTCAAGAGGCGGCGGACAAGGTAAACGCCATCCGGGACGCGGGAGGAAGGATATTCGCCGTGGGGACGACGAGTGTCCGCACGCTGGAGAGCGCGGCGGGAGAGGACGGACGGCTCATGGCGGCGAGCGGCAATACGCAGATATTCATATATCCCGGCTATAAATTTAAGCTCGTGGATGCGCTGATAACTAACTTCCATCTTCCGGAAAGCACGCTGGTCATGCTGGTCAGCGCTTTCGCAGGCAGAGATGAGACGCTGTCGCTTTATGAAGAAGCCGTGCGCGAAAAATACAGATTTTTCAGCTTCGGCGATGCAATGCTCCTGCTCTAAGTCATGTGCGGCGTGCAAGAGCGTGATTTATAATGACGGGGCGGTGTCCCTTATTGAACGGAAGGAGACGGCGCTATGCTTGTGGTTAAAGCTGTAAATGAAAAATCAGACGCATTTGAGTCAGTGCAGGAGCTGTATGTCAGGTCGTTTCCTGAAAATGAGCGCAGACCTCTGGAGCCGTTGATGAGAGACGGCTCGGGCCTGAGCGAGCTGATTGCGTTTTACGAGGGAAACTGCTTTTGCGGGTTTGCCGCGCTTCTCAACGCTGAAGACATAACTCACATTATATATTTTGCTGTCGAGGAAAAACAGAGGAACAGAGGAATAGGCTCTCGGGCTCTGGCGGAGATAAAAAAAGCCAAAGCGGGCAGGCGGATTATAGTGGATATTGAAGCTCAAAGAGAGGACGCCGACAACAACGCCCAGCGTGAAAAACGGAAACAGTTTTACTTCAGAAATGGCTATGCGGAGTCAAATGTTGGATACAGGTGGCGGGGAGAGACCTACGAGATATTGGTTAGCGGAGGAGGCTTTACCGATGAGGATTTTGAAGGCTTCTGGAGTGTAATGCGTCGTAAAGGTGCTCATTTGCTAAAACAATAAAAAACAAAATGCAGATTTAATCAGGCCGATTAGATCTGCATTTTTGCATGTGTTTTTTACCGTCTTCGGAGCAGCTGCTGCATTTCGCGGACGCCTTTTTTCTGCGAGGTGATTATAGCGTCGAGTATAGGAACAAGTTGAGGGCAGATGTTAAAGCTGAGCGCGTTTTCTGACATGCGTATCGCTCCCTCGTGGTGAGGTATCATTTCGCGCATAAAATTGGCGTTTATGTCATTTGTGGAAGCAGCGTTTTGCATTTCTCGGAACATAGTTCGCATTATCTGATCTACACGCATTTGATAAAGCCGGAGATCTTGCTGAGAGTTTGTCACTTCGCAGCAGCATTCCAGCACTTGCCGCATGTTTTCTATACTTTGCGTCTGTTCAGATATAATACCCAGAGCTATGTTTTGAAGCGGTATAAAAGTAGTGTATTGCAGAAGATTCTGCGACATCTGAATAGCAGCTTCATGGTGGGGTATCATCTGGACAATAAAGTTGTGAGATATGCTGTCGTTGAGCTGAGCGTTTGTCATTCCCTCTTTCATGCACTCCAATATGTCGTAAAAACGGGAAAGATAGTTCTTAGTCACAATGCTGAACCTGTTGCATTGTAGCAAAAGTCATGCCCCCTTTCGTCTATATTAATATATGTATGCCTGAATGACGAATTTTGTTACAATAAAATTATGCCGTATACACGTCATGTTTGCCGTGATAAAATAAAACAAAGTATGCGTCAGTTATTTGCAGAAAAGAAGATGAAAGATGAAGGTCGGAGAACGCAGACGATGAAATTAGACAGATTGATAGGAATATTGGCTATACTCTTGCAGAGGGATAAGACGACGGCTCCTATACTGGCTGAAAAATTTGAGGTTTCTCGCAGGACTATAAACAGAGATATAGACGCGCTTTGCAGAGCGGGCATACCGATAGTCACTAAACGCGGCGCAGACGGCGGTATATCAATAATGGACGGATATAAAATAGACAGCACGCTGCTGACTTCGTCGGATATGCAGGCTATATTGGCGGGACTTAGGAGCTTGGACAGCGTAAGCGGGACAAAAAGGTACGTGCAGCTTATGGACAAGCTGTCAGCCGGGAGCTCGGAATTTGTGCCGGGGAGCGACAATATACTGATTGATCTCTCGTCGTGGCACAGAGAAAGCCTGACGCCTAAGATAGAATGTATTTTGGGAGCGATAGAGAACAGAAGAACAGTAAGCTTTGAATATACTGCGCCGAAAGGCGAGGGCAGGCGTAAAATAGAACCTTATTATCTGCTGTTCAGATGGTCCAGCTGGTATATCTGGGGTTGGTGCGAACTGCGGGAAGATTTCAGACTGTTTAAACTGACGCGGATGACAGAGCTGAAAACAGAAGAAGTGTATGAAACTCGGCCCGTACCTCTGCCTGATTTGTCGGAGGAGCGTATTTTCCCGCGTAAATATAAAGTCCGGGCGTTATTCGAACCGGATTGCAAATGGAGACTTGCGGAAGAATTCGGAACGGACAGCTTTGAAGAGAGGGAAGACGGTCGTCTTATGTTTTCGTATGACTTTTTTTCAGATGCAGAAAACATAGTAAGCTGGATATTGACATTCGGCGACAAGGCAGAGCTTATGCAGCCTCAAGAGCTAAGAAACGTAATGCGCAAAACGTCAGAAAAAATATCTGCTAAATACAACAAATAGAGACATGCCGACGTCTTGTTTCGCAGTGTATAATTTCTGTAAAAGATTAATCGGGAGGCTGTAAGATGGACTACGAAGTTGTAATGCTGGAAGAGATACGAGTGGCAGGCTTGTCAGCGAGGACGTGCAGCGCATCGCCTGACGCCGGCGCTGTGATAGGCGGGTTGTGGGAGAAATTCTATTCAGGCGGAGTGTGCGACGCCATAAAAGGAAAAAAAGGAGGAAGCGCATTCGGAATATATACGAATTATTTGTCAAAAGGCGACTGCGTAGAATATACGGCAATTGTCGGATGTGCGGCGGAAGGCGAACAGGAAGGCGGTGATGTAATAACGTCGATTATTCCCGCGGGGAGATACGCCAAGTTCAATCTGAAAGGGAACGTCATAGAGGCGGTATCTGAGTTTTGGCAAGCGGCATGGCAGTCAGATTTGCCCAGAAGCTTTGTCTGCGATTTTGAAGAATACAAGAGCGCGGATATGGAGAACGGAGAGTTGGACATATATATTTCATTGAAATAATATAGTATAAAAAAGGACGCTCTGCTTGTGTGCGGAACGTCCTTTTTCTGTTTGGAAAAAGAAAGCTATGCGGATGCGGCCGCCTTCTGCGCTTTAGCGTCTGTTTTTATGAGGACTGCGACTTTTTTTCTATATATTCTCTTCATCAGCAGGCAGGATACAGCGGCAGTTGCACCTTCAGCGATGATAAATGTGTACCAGACGACAGAAGTATCCGCACTGGAATTGAGTACGAACTGGGAAAATGCCCATGCTACAGGAAGGACAAACAGCAATTGTCTTAAAACTGAAATTATCAGAGTTTCTGCGCCGCTGCCGAGCGCTTGGAATATTCCCTGGAACGCTATATTCGCGCCGGCAAATATAAAGCTTATTGAGATTATTCGCATTGCGGATATGCACAGCGCCTCTGTTTCTCCGGAAAGCCCGAAAATACCTGCTAAGGGGTTTGCGAAGACTTCAATTATTATAAGACCGATAAGCATTATACCTAAAGTGTAAAGCATACCGTATTTGATACCGTCGCGTATCCGAGGCACGCTCTGCATACCGTGATTGAAGGAAACTATAGGCGTGATTGCATCTCTGAGTCCGAATGCCGCGAATAGCACAAACTGTTGTATTTTGTAGTAAAGTCCATATGCCGTAACTGCGGATTCGCTTATTGCTACGAGTATTATATTGAGGGCATACGTCATCACAGACATGAGAGCCTGGGCTATGATTGCGGGAACGCCTATGGAATATATTTCTTTTATTATTTTACCGGAGGGTTTGAAGTATATGAGTTTATTAGAAATTTCCTTGTCAAATTTCAGATGGAAAATGAGCGCGAGCAGGAATGAAACTATCTGACCTATTACTGTAGCGTAAGCCGCGCCGCTGACTCCCAGCTCAGGGCAGCCCAGATAGCCGTATATCATAATAGGATCGAGTATAATATTAGTGATCGCACCGGAAACCTGCGCTATAGTGGAAAATAGGGGTCTGCCTGTAGCTTGGAGCAGCTTTTCGTAAATAGAAAAGAACACTATGCCGAAGGAAATGAAACAGCAGATTTTTAGATACTGCATAGTCATCTCGGCAATAACAGGATTTGTGGTCTGTGAGTCTACATAAGCTCTGAGGCCGAATATGGCAAAAAGCACAAAAAGCAGGTAAATCACCAGCGCGAGGAATACTCCGTTCCCGGCGACTTTATTTGCTTTTTCTGAGTTGCTTTGTCCCAGAGATTTGGAAAGAAGCGCATTTGTGCCCACGCCGGTGCCGATGCCTATAGCGACCATAAGAACCTGAACGGGAAAGGCGAGGGTCAGCGCGTTGAGGGCGAGCTCTCCGCCGTCGCTCATATTTGACACGAAAGCACTGTCTACAATGTTGTATAAAGCCTGAAGCATCATTGAGAGAATCATCGGCAGCCCCATGGTTTTCATCAGCTTGCTTATGGGCTGAGTGCCAAGCTTGTTTGTTTCTTCTGCTTTCTGCATTTATATTTCCTCCATTTCTTTAAAGTGAAATTCTGAAAGCCGGCTTTTAAAAATATTTATAAAGAAAAAAAGAGCGTAAGTCCATTCCTGGACTTACGCTCTTCGCTGCTCGATCATAGCTATTATATCAAAAAGTATTTTGAAATGTCAAATAAAAAATATCAGTGAAAATACATTTTATTTCTTGACTTAAAGTCAGGTTTAACTTATAAAATATAGATGAGCTTTATATAGAGAGAAGCGCTCATTATTATTTTTTAGCTGTAGTATGGAGCGAAAAGTTTTTAATCGAGTTAACCTAGAGGGAATATTAAATATTTTTATAAAGCAATGCAAAGGAGAAAAAATGAAAAAAAGGAACGTACTTTTGGTTTTATGCGCAGCATGTGCGTTTATACTGTCGGCGTGTTCAGTAGGAACAGAGACGGCAGATGAGAGCCAAGCTGCGGTCAAGTCTGAAGCTGCATCAGCGTCGGCTTATGTATCTGAGAGCGCTCCGGCGTCAGATGATTCAGCCCGGGGAAAAACTCTTATAGCATATTTTACAATGCCGATAAACGCAGATACGACGAGCAGTGCGAGCGTGGTCGCGGACGAAACCGGCGAATACGGCACTACGGAATATATAGCGCGCATGATTCAGGAACAGACTGGCGGGGATGTTTTTCAAATAAAAACAGCTCAGCAATATCCTGATAATTACGACGAGCTTGTCGATATGGCTTCCAAGGAGCAGACTGACGGAGCGAGACCTGAGCTTTCGTCCGAGTTGGAAAATATAGACGATTACGATACAGTAATTCTCGGTTATCCGAATTGGTGGGGAGACATGCCTATGGCGGTTTACAGCTTTTTGGATAAATACGACTTCTCGGGAAAGATTATTATGCCACACTGTACAAACGGGGGCAGCGGGCTTTCAAATACGGCAGACGCCATAGCGGAGCTGGAGCCGGATGCTGTCGTGAAGGACGGGCTGAGCATACCGCGCGGTGAAGCGGCTGATTGCAATGCAGAGGTGACGGCGTGGCTGTCCGAAAACGCTTGATTTAATTTCCGTATTAAATATAATAAATATAGAAGACAGCGCATTTATGTGTAATAGAAAAAGCAAATTCGGGAGGTTTTGATATGAGTAAGCTGACGGTAATAACGGGAAGTCCGCGCAAAAACGGAAACAGTTTTGCGCTGACAGACGCATTTGTGGAAGCGGCGAAGAAAAAAGGTCATGAGGTTGTAAGATACGATGCGGCTTTTATGAATGTCTCAGGATGCCGTGCGTGCGACACATGCTATAAAACGGGCAAGGCATGCAGCTTTGACGACGATTTTAATGTCATGGCTCCGGATATTCTCAATGCAGATGGGATAGTGTTTACAATGCCGGTTTATTGGTATACCATGCCGTCGCAGATAAAGGCCGTGCTGGACAAGATGTATTCTTTTGTAGTAGGGGAAAAAGATATATCCGGCAAAAAGTGCGCTTTGGCGCTTTGATAGTGTGCTTCGCGGATACGGACGCCGACACGGCGAACGGAGTCAGATTTGCATATGAACGCAGCGTAGAGCTTATGGAGTGGAATTCCGTCGGCGAAGTCATAGTTTCCGAAGTGAATGCAATAGGAGACATATATAAAACGGACGGATGTAAGCGGGCGGCTGCTCTTGCGGAGCTGTTTTGAGTTTATGTTGGGAGGAAAGCATGAAGGTTTTAATGATAAACGGAAGTCCGAATGAGAACGGATGTACATATACGGCGCTCAGCGAAGTGGCCGAAACTCTGGAAAAGCATGGGATAGCGTCGGATATACTGTATTTGGGGAAAAAACCGATAGCGGGATGTATTGCGTGCAATCGCTGTGCTGAAACGGGCAGATGTGTTTTCAATGACGCTGTGAACGAGACGCTGGAAAAGCTCGACGGATACGACGCCATAATACTAGGTTCTCCTGTTTATTATGCAGGTCCATCGGGGCAGATATGTTCATTTGCAGACAGGCTGTTCTACAGCAATTTCTGCGGTCCGACAGATAAAATATCCGGCAAGCTGGGCGCGGCGGTGGTCTCATGCCGCAGAGGAGGCGCGACGGCGGCTTTTGACAGGCTTAACAAGTATTTTTCAATCTGCAACATGCAAATTGTAGGCTCTCAATACTGGAATCAGGTCCACGGATTCACGCCGGAGGACGTAAAGAAAGATGAGGAAGGGCTTCAAACTATGCGTACGCTGGGAGAGAATATGGCGTGGCTGTTGAAGTGTATAAAAGCAGGGAGAGAAGCCGGGATTAACCCGCCGGAATATGAACCGAGAATCTCCACTCATTTCATAAGATAACAAAAAAGCGGCTGCCGTCATGATGTAGGAGGCAGCCGCTCTAATGTTTTTCTGACTATTATTTATGTTTATATCCGGTGAAGAACGCCAATGCCATACATGCGAGTGCGGCAAAAGCCCAAAATTTATGCTGTTTCATGTTCGGCACCTCCTGTGAGTTTATATATATAATTATATATCATGAA
>UQXU01000059.1 GCA_900545085.1 uncultured Eubacteriales bacterium | reverse complement strand
AAACAGCGTAATTATAAGATTGAATCCAAAAGCCCGCCTCATTTTTGAGACGGGCTTTTGGATTCAAGTTCATTCTCGAGCTCTTTGAGCTGCTGTTCTATGCTTGGGTGTTTTTCAGGGTTCTTGAACGGAGCCATCGCTGCTTTAAATAATCTGGAGAATAAAAATGCAAGACCTCCGCCGGCAAGTATGCCTGCCACTATTCCGATAATCAGACTTTTGGATACGGTTCCAAATGCAAGTCCGAATGCAAAAGCGGCCAGCAGGGATACTATTACGACCATGACTTTATGCATAGTGGTTATGGGACCTTTTTGCGTTTGTTTTTTATTTGACATTTTTAATGAGCCTTTCAATGCAATTAGAGTTATTTTTATTTATTAATTATACTGCAAAATGCGAAAAAAAGCTATACCTAATGCCGAGCTGAATAAACGCGATTCTTTTATGCGAATCGGTATATAGATAAAAAGATTGAAAAAACTGTCTGAATATGTTATTGTATGTCTATTAAATCAGGAAGAGAGGAGAAAACATGAATAACGACGGTATTTCTATAGCGGCTCTGGCATGCGGAATTGCCAGTATTGTATTTCTGTTTGTATCCGGATGGCTTGCGGCTGTACTCGGAGTCTTGGGGATAGTATTCGGAGTTTCAGGACGGAAGAATGCTGCCGGATCTACGGGAATGGCTACGGCGGGTATGGTATGTGGAATTGTAGGTCTTTCGCTTCTTGTCTGCGGAGTGATATGCGCTACATGTGTTGCCGGTACGGCGTTTGTAAGCTTTTTGACGCTATAAATTATGTTTCCTATTGTAACGATTTTTGGACGAGAGTTTGCGACTTATGCTCTGGCGGCGACGGCAGGGATTTTGGCATCAGGCTTCTACGCTTGCCGAAACGCAAAAAAATTAAATATAAATCAGAACAACATAATAATGACAGCGATATTTGGGATGGCAGGCGCTTTAATAGGCTCGCATCTTCTTTATGCTATGACTAATTGGAGCGCGGTGTACGCGCTCATTTTGCATTGGGAAAAATTGACGAGCTTTGACGAATTTCTGCAATGTCTTATGTATATATTCGGAGGCGCGGTCTACTATGGCGGTTTGTTGGCAGGCATAATGACGGGCTGGATATATATGAAACGGAAAAAACTGGACACCCGCGTTTGTTCAGATATTTTAGCGCCTGCAATACCTCTTTTTCATGCTTTTGGCCGCGTGGGCTGTTTTTTTGCAGGCTGCTGTTATGGTGTTCCCGGAAAATTCGGGTTTGTTTTTTACAATTCTCCGCTGCCGGAGGCGAACGGCGTAGTTCGTTTTCCGGTGCAGCTTCTCGAAGCGGCAATTGAGCTGATAATATTCTTGCTGCTCGATAGAATGCTCAAGAAAGGCGACGGAAGGGGAAGCTTTTTAAAGATTTATCTGGGATTATATGCTTTTGTGCGGTTCTTTTTGGAATATCTGCGCGGAGATGAGCTGCGAGGATATATATTAGGTATGTCTACGTCTCAGTTTATAAGTCTAATTATACTTGCTGTTTTGCTGATAAAACTGATATCAGAAAGAAAGCACGCACGAATGCGGCAGAAGCGGAATACTATATACTGATATTCCGATATAAGTTTGGCAGAATCAAAGCTGCGCTTGGAGGGAGGGGTAGGTTTGACGGACAGAGAGCTTCTCGCCAGATTGATACAGTGCGAAGCAGGCGGGGAGGGAGAAACGGGAATGCGAGCTGTGGCATCTGTTATTATGAACAGAGTTCGCAGCACAGAAGGAGAATTCTCAAGAGTCAGCGACGGAGGCAGTGTTCGCAATATAATTACGCAGCCCGGACAGTTTAACTGCATGGCAGAGGTGCTCGGCGGAGCGTACAATCCGCAAAATGTATACAATATGTCGCCCGAGCCTATACACTATGACATAGCGGACTGGGCGCTTGCGGGGAATATACTTTCAGGTGTCGATGAAGCGCTGTTCTTCCACAATCCTTATTCAGATACATGTCCAGCGTACTTTCCGACCAGAGTCGGAGTCATTCACAACAGAATAGGAGATCACTGTTTCTATATTCCAACTAATCTATATTCTGAGACTTAAAATAGGGAGGATATTTCATGGCGAGCTATTTAAACACTCAAAACCCAAATATGGTACAGCAGAGCGGGACGGCGTGCCCAAATTGTCAGAACAGCGGCATGAGCATTTCGCAGCCTGATGGAGCCACAATCTATCAGGGTACCCAATCCGAGCTGTGGCAGATGCCTCAGGTTCAAGTGTCAGAAGTGCAGGCTGACCCAGTGATGCCGACTCCGGCTGCGCCGGTGCGCCCGGGCGAGGAAGTGTCGTATATAGCGGCGGATCTTTTCCCGAACGGCATGGGTGAAGGGAATATGATTCCGTCTGTAGGGCAGATGAATCAGGGAAACGGCGAGATCGTTGTAGAACCGGGTAAAGCTCCGATTTACGGTCCTAACTATCTAACGAATTTCCTGCGTTCTCAGATAGGAAGAATGGTAGAGGTGCAGTTTCTCATGGGATCCGGCGGCATGGCGGAGAGATCAGGTAGGCTGGTAGTAGTGGGAAACAATTACATAGTTCTGGAAGAGGCGGGAAGACATGCCTACGTTGCATGCGATTATTACAGTATTAAATTTGTAAGAGTTATTACGCTGTAAAGACATAAAGAAAACAGCGGGATTTCCCAAAAAGGAGATCTCGCTGTTTTGTATTATTCTGACGAAGTAATATATTCAATAAGGGCGCCGCCCCGTCATTCAACAAGTGAACGAGGGGCGAAGGACATCTGTTCACGGTTATGAAGCTTGCTCAAATTGGCTGTTGTAAAGCTCGGCGTAAAAGCCGCCTTTCTCCAGGAGCTCATCATGAGTGCCGCTTTCGACTATATCGCCGTGCTGCATTACGAGTATCAAGTCAGCATTGCGGATAGTAGACAGACGGTGCGCAATTATAAACGATGTGCGCCCAATCGTGAGCTTGTTCATGGCGTCTTGGATCAGAGCTTCGGTTCTGGTATCGACGGAGCTGGTTGCTTCGTCGAGGATTAGCATAGGCGCATCTTCGACTATAGCTCTGGCGATAGTGACGAGCTGCTTCTGCCCTGCGGATAGGGCATTGTCGTTGGTGAGAACGGTGTCATATCCGTCCGGCAGTGTCGTGACGAAATGATGCAGACCGACTGCTTTGCTGGCGGCGATAACCTGTTCGTCTGTTACGCCTTCCTTGCTGTATGCAATATTCTCTTTTATTGTGCCTTCAAAAATCCATGTATCCTGCAATACCATACAGAACAATGAGTGAACCTGTTCGCGCGTCATCTCCTTTGTAGGAATGCCGTCTATCAGTATCTCGCCGCTGTCGATTTCGTAGAAGCGCATGAGCAGATTGACCATTGTGGTTTTTCCCGCGCCTGTAGGACCGACTATTGCGATATTCTGACCGGAACGCGCATGGGCGGAGAAGTCGTTTATTATCGGGTGGTTTGGATCATATCCAAAGCGTACATGTCTGAATTCTACATCGCCTTTTGTCGTTTCCGGATTAATATTCGGCTTGACTTTTTCAGATTCGTTTTCAAGCTCAGTCTGCTCGAGGAAGTCAAAGACTCGCTCGCTCGCAGCCGTAGCGGACTGCATGCTGGTCATCGCCTGCGCAATTTGCTGAAGCGGCTGCGTGAACAGACGGACGTAAATCATGAAAGCTACGATAACACCAAAGGTAATAGTGCCGTTCATAGCGAGAGCTGCACCGACTACACAGACAGCGACATAGCTCAGATTGCCGATGAAGTTCATGAGCGGCATCATCAGCCCGGAGAAGAATTGAGAACGCCATGCGCTGCGGTACAGCTTTTCGTTTGTAGCGTCAAATTCCTCTTTTTCTTTAGCCTGAGCGTTGTACGCTTTTACTACTGTATGTCCGGAATACGCTTCTTCTATATGACCGTTTATCGCGCCTATTTCGCGCTGCTGCTGTACGAAGTATCTCTGCGAACGAGACATTATAAGCCTCATGAGCAGGAAGCCTATAAGCGTCGCTGCGACTGCTGTAAGAGTCATCACAACGTTGTTTATCAGCATCATTACCAGCGAGCCGATAAAGAGCGTTATAGCCGTGACCAACTGCCCTACGGACATATTCAGAGTCTGCGATATAGTATCTACGTCGTTGGTCACGCGGCTAAGAATATCGCCGTATGATGTTGAGTCAAAATACTTCAAAGGCAGTTTATTTATTTTTATGGATATGTCAGAGCGCATCCTGTTCGTGAGGCGCTGCGTGACTGTGGTCATGATGAAGCCCTGTATGTACGAGAGAATAGCGCCTGTTCCGTACAGGACTATAAGCAGAGTTGCTATGGAAATTATCGCATCCAAATCTATGCTGCCCGTCAAACCTTCTGTGATAAGGTCGGTTATGTCGCTGATTTTATCGGGACCTATCAGGTTGAAGATAGTGCCGATTATAGCGCATGCTGCTGCAGCTGCGACAGCGGGTATGAAGGATTTGGCGTATTTCAAAAGTCTGGAGACAGCTTTTTTGAGGTCGTGCGGTTTTTCTCCCGCGCCGTTAGGTCTAGGCATTTTCCAACTCCTCCTTTGACAACTGTGAATAAGCGATTTGACGATATACTTCGCAGGTCTTCATCAGCTCGTCATGCGTGCCGATTCCGACTGCGTGTCCTTCGTCGAGTACAACTATCTTGTCTGCGTCGCGGATAGTACCGATTCGCTGAGCTACTATAAAATTCGTAGCGTCCGCCATCTCCTTTTTGAGAGCGGAGCGGAGAATGCGGTCGGTTTTATAGTCGAGCGCAGAGAAAGAATCGTCGAAAATGTATATTTCGGGATTGCGGCATATAGCCCGCGCTATGGACAGCCTTTGTTTCTGACCGCCCGAGACGTTCGTGCCGCCCTGAGCTATGGGAGAATCAATATCGCTGGGCATTTCGCTGACGAATTCCTCCGCTTGAGCGATTCTAATAGCACGGCGGATATCCTCCTCTGTAGGCTTTTTGCCGTCTTTTTCTCCATAAGCGACGTTGGAGCGAACGCTTCCGGAGAACATTATGGACTTCTGCGTAACGTAACCAATTTTGTTGATAAGTTCGGATTGCTTATATTGCTTTACGTCTATTCCGTCCACGAGTACACTGCCTTCCGTAGCGTCATAGAAGCGAGGGATAAGGTTTATAAGGGTGGATTTTCCGCTTCCTGTAGAACCTATGAAAGCGACGGTTTCTCCTCTCTTGGCTTTGAAATTTATATCTCTGAGTACATATCCTTCGGCTCCGGGATATTTAAAGCTTACGTTGCGGAATTCAACTTCGCCGACGCTTGTGGAATCTGCTCCGGTCAGAGTTCCGTCTATGATTCTGGGTTTTGTATTTAAAACCTCCATTATTCGTTTTGCAGATACTGTAGCTCTGGGCAGCAGTATGAATATCATGGTCAGCATCATGAATGACATTATAACCTGCATTGCATATGATGTGAACACTACCATGTCGCTGAAAATACCCAGACGCTCCGTCATGGCGGCGTTATTTATCAAAACCGCTCCTATCCAGTATATAGAAAGCGTAAGACCGTTCATGATTATCGTCATTCCCGGGCTGAGAATGGCCATGACTCTGTTAGCGAACAGGTTAGTCTTAGTTACGTTGTCGTTTGCAACTTCGAATTTATCTTCCTGATATTGTTCTGCATTGTAAGCGCGAACGACGCGGATACCTGTCAGATTTTCGCGCGTTATCCTGTTCAGATTATCCGTGAGTGTCTGCAGTCTCCTGAATTTGGGCATGGCGACCAAAACTATAGTTAATATAATAAGAATCAACACGCCGACACATACCGCTGTGGCAGTCGTCCAGCTCACGTTCTTGTTGTATATTTTGACAATAGCCCAGGCTGCGGTTATGGGAGCTTTTATAACTATTTGAAGTCCCATTGCAATTATCATTTGGATCTGAGTTATGTCGTTTGTCGTTCGTGTTATAAGGCTGGGCGTGGAGAATTTGTTTATCTCCTCCATAGAGAAGGACATAACGCGGTCGTACACTTTGCCTCTCAGTCTTTTGGACAGACCTGCTGCGAGTCTGGAAAAAAAGAAGCCTACGCAGAACGCAGCTGCCAAACTGCCTAAGGCGCAGCCCATCATCTTCGCTCCGGCGAGCAGTATGTCTCCCATTTCACTGCCTTCGGTCTGAACCAGCCTAGTGATTTCAGACATATAGTCGGGCAGACGCAGGTCGAAAAATACCTGGAATACTATCAGCACGAGAGATACGAGGACTGTGCCCCAATCCCGTGATGTGAAGTATTTAAAAATTTTAGTCATATACTACCTCCTTAATCATCATTTGTGAGGTTGACTTTAATTTTGTCAAGTACATCAAAAAAGATATCTAAGTCGCGGTCGCTGATTCCTGACCTCATTTGTTCCTCAATACTTTTTATCTGAGCCATGGAATGCGTGTGGATTTTCAGAGCTTTATCTGTAAGAGTGATTTTCTTCAATCTTGCGTCCCGCTCCGATGTTGTTCGTATTATATATCCGTTTTTTTCCATCAATTGAAGTATTCCCGTCGCTGTTGCACGGCGTATACTAAACTCCTGCTCCAGATCTCGCTGGAAAACGTCCTCATGCCTGTGTATCCATATGTAGTGAAGAAAAAGCTTCTGCATTCCTGTCAGGTTACATCCCTGTTCGTCAAAAATAGGATCGTCGCAGGGGGGACATGGGATAGGATTGTGCGGCTTGCAGGCTTTTCTATGGATGAGATTTGCCACAGCTCGTATTTCTTTTCCGATGTGACGATGCAAAATTGTTCGCCTCCTAACTATTGTAACTTATTATAAGACTATTGCTTAATTATGTCAAACGAAAAGTGTGTGAAACAGTTTCACGTTTTTTTTATATAATTCGTATAAGCAACATATAGAGCACTGTCCCGCAGCCAATGCTGAGAAGCGTGTTCTTTTTCCAGACATGCAGAGCGGCGACGGCAGCGACGGCAATCAGCTGAGCTGCGCCGGAAGAAAATTCAGAAAAATCCAGTCCCTTGAGGCAGTATACTACCAGAGCGGCGATAATCGCGTATGGCAGGACATCTGCCAGTTGCTTTACTTTATCAGGCATACTCCTATTGCCGCCGAATACGATAAAAGGCAGAGCTCGGGTAAAAAGCGTTATAATCGCAGTCACTGCGATAATTATGATTATATGCGAAGTATTCGTCATGATTCCTCACCGCCTTTGATAAATCTGTCAAATCGTCCTGAGAACTGCACAAAACAGAGTGCGATAACAGCGACGCATATCGCCGGCAGCAGAAAGGAATCCGGCCCGAGAATAAGCAGAAAAACAATTGCGCTTACGGCGCCTGCGATGGCGGGGAAGTGCGATTTGCAGGATTGCCACTGCTCTACGAATATTACGACAAAGAGTGCGGTCATTGAAAAGTCTATGCCTGTCCAGTCTATCGGAACGAGAGAGCCTACGAGCCCGCCTAAAAAAGAACCCAATACCCAGTAACACTGATCGAACAATGCAATAAAAAACTGTGCATGTTTTGAATCTATGGATTGAGGTATTCCTCCGGATGTTTTTATCTGAGTGAAGACAGAGTAAGTTTCGTCTGTCAGTGAAAAAATCATATAAGGATAAAACTTGTCCGTTTTGCGGAACTGTTCGATAAATGACAGACCATAAAACATATGCCTGCTGTTTAAAAAAAGTGTAGTCAGCGCTATTGTCGGCAGAGATGCGCCGCTCGCTAACAGCGAAACCAGGACAAATTCACATGAGCCGGCATATACGGTAATACTGATGACTGCGGCCCAGAGCGCTCCGAGTCCGGCTTCCTGATCCAGCAATATGCCGAAGGCCAGACCCAAAAAGAGATACCCCAGCATTACAGGTATCGTCTGAATAAAGGCGTATTTAGCTGCTTTTTTCATGTTTTACTATCTCTCCGTATAAAATACTTACCTTACATTCTAACATAATAAAAGCGTGAAAGCTAGATTATAACAGCATGAATATTAAATAGAAAGATAATATCAAAGAAAAAAACGCTGCTATGCTTGCATAAGAGGCAAAGCTGTGATACCATTAGATACGGTGAGTTCGAAACCTTCCTCACCTAAAACAAAACTAAAGGAGAGTAGCTCTCAAAAACGAGAGCGAAAAAGAAAAAATGAATAAAAAGATTAAGTTTATGACCCAAGGGGCGCTCATAGCGGCTTTGTATGTAGTCCTTACGTTTATTGCCAATCTAATGGGATTGGCAAGCGGAGTGATTCAAATCCGCTTTTCCGAAGCGCTCACGATACTGCCGTTTTTTACTCCGGCGGCTATCCCGGGCTTGGGGGTAGGATGTCTGCTGGCGAACCTGCTGACGGGCTGCGCTGCATGGGATGTGGTATTCGGAACGATTGCAACGCTCATCGGTGCTGTGTTTACATATCTTCTCAGGCGATGGAAATGGGCAGCTCCAATTCCTCCAATAGTCGCTAATATGGCTATTGTGCCGTTTGTGCTTCAGCTGGTTTACGGAGCTGAGGAAAGCTGGGTTTTTTTACTGGTGACGGTGGGCGCCGGCGAGGTGATATCGTGCGGTATTCTGGGGATGCTGCTGTTGTTCGCGCTGATGAAGCACAGAGATACTATATTCGGAGCAGCTGTCATAAAAAAGGCATGATGATCTTATAAGCATAATATTTTAAAGAAGGTTAGACGGCGCCAAAGCGCCGCCTTTTTTAATGCAAAAAACGGCCTGCCGAAAAAGCAAACCGTCGGTTTTGTACAGATTAAGCTGTCTGTACGTTTTTAGCGCGTGTTTTACGTCTGTTTTTAGGGTCTGCTTCTATTTCGAATGTGACCTGCTGACCTTCGTGCAGAGTTTTGAAACCATCTGCGACAATGGCGGAGAAATGTACGAAAACATCGTCGCCGCCTTCGTCGTTTGCGATGAAACCGTAGCCCTTTTCTGCGTTAAACCATTTTACTGTACCCTTGTTCACTGAAGCGGTACCTCCCAAAATTTAAAAATCAGTGTTTGAAAAAATGAGACCCCGCATCTTCGTAAATCCGCCAACAATTAAACAACGGATTTACAAAAATGCGAGGTCTAACATCGATCCAAATACTTAAACAAACTATAGCATGACGGAACTATAAAGTCAAGCAAATTCTTTGCCGCTAATTGTCGAAGCTACTCGCCGCTGTCTTTAGCGAGCGTCTTGTTCTCGCGTTCTGTTTCCTCTTTTATAGATTCGTAGAACGGATCGTATCGCTCGATGGTTACGAATTTGTTTTCTTTGATTTCATTGCGCGCCAGCATATCGCATCTGTTGTTGTATTCGTTGTTGGCGTGACCTTTTACCTTTACCCATTTTATATCGTGGTATTCGGTTTGTTCCAACAGCTCTTCCCATAAATCTTGGTTTTTGATTTTCTTCTTGTCTGCTGTAAGCCAGCAATTGTTAATCCAGCGGGCTACCCAGTTTTTTTCAAAGGCATTGAATACATACGAGCTGTCAGTGTAAACTGTCACGTCGCACGGGCGTTTTAGAGCTTGGAGTCCGTATATAATGCCCATAAGTTCCATTCTGTTGTTTGTAGTTTCGGGTACAAATCCGGACAAAACTTTTTCAACTCCGCGGCATATTAGAATAGCCGCCCAGCCGCCGGGGCCGGGGTTGCCTGAGCACGCGCCGTCAGTGTAAATGTCTACACGATCGTACATAATAACCTCAATTCAAAAGTGTATTATAAATCAGAGAATTTTGGCTTTTTCCGCGCAGGCTTGCACAGCTTCGAAAATTGAGGAGCGGAAACCGTGCTTCTCCAGCATTGCCACCGCGTCTATTGTAGTGCCGCCGGGGGAGCAGACCTCGTCGCGCAGAGAAGCAGGATGCTTGCCCGTGCCTCGAACCATTTGTGCGCCGCCTTCGATAGTCTGTATTGCAAGAGCCAGAGCCGTGTCTCTCGGCAGCCCCTGCTGCACGCCTGCATCTGCGAGAGCTTCGATAAACATATAGACATATGCCGGACCTGAGCCGCTCAGAGAAGTGACCGCGTGCATGAGGTTTTCGTCTATTTCGTCTACAGTTCCAAGCGCGGAGAACAGATCTTTGGCAAAGGTCATCTCGTCGTCGTGAAGAGAGCAGGGCGTTGCGAAAGCTGTCGCGCCGTATCCTACCATGAGAGGCGTGTTGGGTACGATGCGCAAAAAGCGCAGGTTTTTGCCGGAAACACTCTGGTTCATTCTTTCATAAGAGAGACCTGTTACGATAGAGAGAACTGCCTTGTCGTCGAAGGTGAACTGTTCGAGCACAGCCTTAGCTGCGTTGGGTTTTACAGCGATTAGAATTATTTCGCTTTCTTCTGCCAACTGCTCTATGGATTCTGCGGTCGAAACGCCGCAGTAGGAGCTGAGCACCTCAGCTTTGCTTTGATATATGTCATATATGGCGATTTCATTGGGATGCAGAATTTCTTTAGCAATAGCGCCTTTAAATATTGCCTGCGCCATATTGCCCGCGCCGATAATTCCAAGTTTGTACTTCATAAATCCTCCTAAAAAAAGTGTTGACGTTTCGCCTAAAATATATTATAATACATTTC
>UQXU01000058.1 GCA_900545085.1 uncultured Eubacteriales bacterium | reverse complement strand
TTTCTCAACTTCGGTTGCTAAAAATTAAAAAAGGTGATAAAATTTACATTAAATATGACGCGCAGGACTTTGCTTTTGAACAAAGCTCAATATATTTAGCGTTTAGACAGATGGCGCGTCTGGGAAAATGACTTAGACAGAGGTTTAAGCGTCCTTTATAAAAAGGGGGCCGCTTTTGTATATCTGCTCAGCAATTCAGGGGGTGTGTGCATGAGTGAATATTATGATAAGTTTGTCAAGGATTATCCGCAGTATAAAAAAGAACCGCTTATAAAAAAGTCCTTTGAAGTCGCAGAAGAAGCCCACGAAGGGCAGCTGCGAAATTCAGGCGAACCATACATAACGCATCCCTATGAGGTTTCCAGAATACTTGCAGAGCTGAGTTTGGACAGCGCAAGTATATGTGCCGCTATGCTTCATGATGTACCGGAAGATACTGACTATACTTTGGAACAGGTGGAAAAAGAATTTTCGCCTGAGATAGCCAAAATGGTAGATGGCGTCACTAAGCTGAAAAAATTTGAATTTCAGTCAAAAGAAGAAGCGCAGGCGGAGAACATGCGTAAAATGTTTATCGCTATGGCTGCGGATATCCGAGTTATAATAATAAAGCTGGCGGATAGACTGCACAACATGCGCACTCTGCAATATAAGAGCGAGGCTAAGCAAAAAGAAAAAGCACGCGAAACTCTGGAGATATACGCTCCGTTAGCTCACAGATTGGGAATAAGCAAGATAAAATGGGAGTTTGAAGATCTATGTCTAAAGTATCTCGAACCTCAGGTCTATCACGACGTAGCCGCCATGCTCTCTCAGACGAGAGCTTCGCGTGAAAAATATATAGAGGATATAATAGCGCAAATCCGCGCTAAAATAGACGAAATGGGGATGCACGCCGAAATAGAGGGCAGACCTAAGCATATATACAGCATTTACAAAAAAATGAAAAACAAAGGCAAGACCTTTGACGAGCTGTATGATCTTTTTGCGGTTCGTGTCATCGTGGAAACGGATAAAGACTGCTATGCTGTTTTAGGCGCTGTTCACACTATGTGGCGTCCGTTGCCTCAGCGATTCAAGGATTATATCGCCGTTCCTAAGCGCAATATGTATCAGTCTTTGCATACGACTCTGGTCGGCGAGGACGGCAAGCCGTTTGAAGTTCAGATTCGCACGTTCGATATGCACAGAACGGCGGAATACGGTATTGCAGCGCATTGGAAATATAAAGACGGAACCACTAAAATCACAGATTTTGATGCTAAACTGACGTGGCTGCGTGAGATGATGGAATGGCAAAACGACATGAAGGACAGCCGCGAATTTATGGAAGCGCTGAAGGTCGACCTGTTTTCCGCTAACGTACTGGTCTATTCGCCTAAGGGAGACGTAAAAGATCTGGTAAAAGGCAGCACTCCGCTGGATTTTGCGTACAGCGTTCATACTGAAGTAGGAAATAAATGCGTAGGAGCGAAGGTTAACGGTAAGCTTGTTCCTTTGAATTATGAACTGCAAACGGCGGATATAATAGAAATAATGACCAGCGCAAGCAGCAAAGGCCCGAGCCGAGATTGGCTCAATATGGTCAAGACTGCCACCGCGCGCAATAAGATACGAAACTGGTTTAAAAAAGAAGGCAGAGAAGAAAATGTACGCAAGGGCAGAGAGATGCTCGAGCGCGAAGCGCGCAGGCGCGGATATGATCTGTATGAGCTTACAAAGCCGGAATGGCTGAAGCCTATATACAAAAGATATACAGCTCAGACTCTCGATGATATATATGCTATGGTAGGATACGGCGGGCTTACGACGTCGCAGGTTCTCGTAAGGCTGATAGATCAGTATAGAGAAGAAAACAAGCTGGAGCGGCTTACTGTAGAACGGGGAAGCGGCAGAGGAGGCCACAGCAAGCCTGAGGACGCTATTATAGTCCGCGGAATGGAAGATTTCGCGGTGCGCTTGGCTAAATGCTGCAATCCGGCTCAGGGCGATGATATCGTTGGATTTATCACCCGAGGCAGAGGCGTGTCTGTCCATCGTGTAGACTGCTCCAACCTTAACGATAAGGATTTCCCGCCGGAACAGCGCATAGAGGTGGCTTGGAGACCTAAGCCCTCCGGAGATATAAAATTTGAAGTTGAGATTAAAATTGAAGGCGCTGACAGAAACGGCCTGTTTATTGAGGTTTCGCAGCTTCTTCTCAGCATGGGTTACGGCATGACGAACATAAACGCTCATACCATGCGAAACAACAGATATGTTATGAATGTTAAAATACGCATAGCCAGCACAGAGGATTTGAAGAAAGTGCTGTCCAGATTGGAGCAGGTGCATGGCGTAGACAGAGCATATCGCGTGAACAACTGATTCTGCAAAGGTGATAATATGAGAGCGGTAGTCACAAGAGTAAACGAGGCGAGTGTCGAAATAGACGGCAAAATAGTGGGGGAAATCTCTCGCGGATTGCTTATACTTTTGGGCGCGGCAGAAGGCGACGAAGAGAAAGACATAAAGTATATAACAGACAAATGTCTGACGCTGCGCATTTTTGAAGATGAAAATGACAAGATGAACAGGAGCGTGACAGACGTGGGCGGCGAACTGCTGGTAGTCTCCCAGTTTACGCTTTTAGGCGATGTACGCAAAGGCCGACGTCCGAGCTTTATAGCGGCGGGCGACCCTAAGCGTGCAGAAATAATATATGAAGCGGCGGTAGAGAGATTGCGCGGAAGCGGGCTTAAAGTGGCCACGGGAAAATTCGGAGCGAATATGCAGGTTTCCAGCGTAAACGACGGCCCTGTTACAATTCTTTTGGATAGTACAAAACTGTTTTAGAGCAATATACGGAGGATACATATGGACGTAGTTAAAATCGAAGGTATGGCGAATACATACGTGGTATTCGATGAAGAAACCAAGCTGGCGTTGGCCATTGATCCGTCATATAACGGACATAAGGTTGAGCAGTTCTGCAAGGAGGAGGGGCTTACTCTCAAGGCGATACTCATGACGCACGGTCACTTTGACCATATAGGCAATCTTGCCGGTCTGCGCATGGCGACGAAAGCACTGGTATATATACATCAGGAGGACGCCGAAATGCTGACGGACGGGACTAAAAATCTCAGCATATACGGGAACTCAGGCGCTCCGGTGCGTGCAGAGCCTGCGGATGTATTGCTGCATGGGGATGAGGAATTGAATATCGCCGGGATGAAAGTTAAGGTGCTGCATACTCCCGGTCATACCAGAGGCAGCGTATGCTACATAATAGGCGACTGCCTGTTTTCAGGCGATACGCTCTTCCGCATGAGTATTGGACGCACGGATTTTGACGGAGGCAGCATGAAGGATATGGAGGAGTCTTTGGAAAAGCTCGGCAATCTCCAGGACGATTATGTGCTTCATCCGGGTCATATGGAATCCAGCTCTTTGGAGATGGAGAAAAACATGAATCCTTACCTGTATAGGTTTGGCAAGTAATATGCAGGGCGTAATCAAGACTAACGCGGCGGATCTTTATGGCGAGCTATGCGATGAGATTCGCCTGTTTCTTTCTATAAGGCACATTGAGCAGTATCGTGAGGATATTGGGAGCGATGGTTTGCTCGTCGTCCATGAGCTGATAGATAAAGGAAAAGTGTGGCGCAACGAGTGCCGAGCTTATATAGACGGAGAGCAGATATCGGAGTTTGCGTCAGATTCATATAGAGCGCCGGAAGCAGATGAACTGGAGTTCAAAAAATGGCGTAAATGGGGTGCGAAAAGCGCGCTGTACGCGTGCTTAGAAAAGCATTTTAATAAAAAGCTGCCGTGGGGCGCGCTGACGGGCGTGCGGCCGACAAAGCTGATGCGCTCGTGTACCGCTGATTATGGAACAGAACACACGGAGAGAATCTTCAAGGATGTGTTTTATGTAAGCGAGGAGAAAACAGATCTTCTGCGTGATATATGCGCAAGGCAAAAGCCGTTTTTGGACAGCCTGACAGACAGAGATATTGACGTGTATATAGGAATACCGTTCTGCACTTCACGCTGTGCGTATTGTTCTTTTCTCTCTGCTGTCGTGAGCGGCGACGGTCAGCGAGAGCAGGCATATGTCGAGGCGCTGCTGCATGAGATGGAGGCGCTGAGACCGGTGATGGAAAGCTACAGAGTGCGCAGCGTATATATAGGCGGAGGAACGCCGACGTCTCTTTCCGCAGAGCTGCTTTCTAAAGTGGCGCATGCCGCAGGAAGGCTCGGGGCAAAAGAATTTACCGTCGAGGCAGGACGTCCGGACACCATAACGGAAGAAAAGCTGGCGGCTCTCAAAGCGGCAGGAGTTAACAGAATAAGCGTGAATGCGCAGACAACTTCGAATCACACACTCTCTCTGATAGGCAGGAGCCACAGCGCCGACGACTTTTTCTCAGCGTTTGAGCTGGCCGAAAAGTTTAATTTCGACGCCGTAAACACAGACCTCATAATCGGACTGCCCACGGAGGGCGAACGAGAGTTTGAGAAATCCTTGTCGGATGTTATTGCATTGGCTCCGGATAATATAACTGTTCATACGTTGGCGATAAAACGTGCGTCCAAGTTCGGAATGGACAATGAGACTGCATTTGCGGATAAAGATACCGCGGAGAGAATAGTCGCGATGAGCGCGGATTCTCTTTCGAGAGCGGGGTACGATCCGTACTACATGTATCGTCAAAAATACATGGCGGGAAGCATGGAGAATGTGGGATATGCAAAACCGGGGAAGGAATGCGTGTACAATATAGACATAATGGAAGAACAGGCCAGCATAATGGCTTTCGGCGCGGGCAGCATCTCAAAACGAGTGAGAATGGCAGAGAAAAAGATAGGTCGTGCCGCATGTGTAAAAGATGTTTCGCATTATCTGGCGAGGACGGACGAAATGGCAGAACGCAAGAGAGCTTTGTTTGTGTGAGCGGCGTTGACTTTTCATGCCGGGCAACGTATAATTGAAAACGGTAGTCAGTTGTCAGTAATAATTGCACAGCATCTATATGTATCTGCTGGCAAGTGGCTGTTGACAACTGTTTTTTAGGAGGGATTAAACTTGAAAATTACAGCACCAAAAGGTACGCGCGATCTGCTGCCTGAGGAAAGCTATAAATGGCACTATATTGAAAGTGTAATACGCGAAGTATGCCGCGAGAACAATTATAAAGAAATTCGCGTCCCCATGTTTGAAAGTACGGAGCTTTTTCTCCGCGGAGTGGGCGACACGACAGACGTAGTACAGAAGGAAATGTATACCTTCGAGGACAAGGGCGGACGTTCGATAACTCTCAGACCTGAGGGTACGGCAGGCGTGGCGCGCAGCTTCATCGAGCACGGATTGGCGAGCGGCCCGCAGCCCACCAAGATGTATTATCTTGCGCTTTCGGTCTTTCGCTATGAAAAGCCGCAGGCGGGCAGGCTCAGAGAGCATCATCAGTTCGGCATAGAGTGCTTCGGCGCAAAGGACGCTTCCGCCGATGCGGAGGTGATAGCTCTGGCGTGGACTGTGCTTAACAGATTGGGAGTTCATAATCTTGAGTTGAATATAAACTCAATAGGCTGCCCTAACTGTCGTCCTGCGTATAATAAAAAGCTGATAGAGTATCTGGAGAGCAGCAAGGAGGAGCTTTGCCATACTTGCCATGAGAGATTGGAGAAAAACCCCCTGCGTGTACTCGATTGCAAAGAAGAACGCTGTAAGGAGATAGCGGCGGGCGCTCCGCATATGGTAGATTGCCTCTGCGACGACTGCAAAGAGCATTTTGAAAAGCTTCAGGAATATCTCAAGGCTATAGACCTGCCGTACAAGATAAATCCCTTTATTGTTCGTGGATTGGACTACTATACAAAGACTGTATTCGAGCTGGTTTCCGGCGAGATAGGCGCGCAGGGCACTGTTTGCGGAGGCGGAAGATACGACGGCCTGATTAATGAGCTGGGCGGGCCTGCTATGCCGGGGATAGGCTTCGGCATGGGCATGGAGCGTCTGCTGATGGTTATGGACAGCGCCGGTTTTGAAATACCTAAGCCTGAGCCGCTCAATGTTTTCATCGCCACTGCGGGTGACGATGCGCGCAAATATGCTTTGGCTCTGATTCATAAGCTTCGCGCTATGGGTATAAGCGCTGATATGGATCACTCTGCGCGCAGCTTGAAAGCGCAGTTTAAGTTTGCCGATAAGCAGGGCGCCGAATATGTAATGACAGTCGGAGACAACGAGCTGGAGAAGGGCGTTTTTAGATTGAAAAATATGAGCAAAAGCGAAGAAAAAGAGCTTACAGAAGCAGAAATTGTAGCGCTGCTTAGTGGCGCGGGCGAGGAGTAATTATGAGTGAATTACTGAACGGTTGGAAGAGAAGCGGAATGTGTGCCGATTTTGATACGGCGCATGTGGGACAAGAAGTCACGCTCATGGGCTGGGTGCAGAGAAGAAGAAATCTCGGCGGTCTGATTTTCGTATGGCTTCGGGACAGAAGCGGTATTATACAGGTTGTTTTTGACGAAAATCGAGATGCTGCAAGCTTCGAGAAGGCAGAGTCTCTGCGGTCTGAATTTGTCATCGCGGTCAAGGGCAAGATTGCAAAAAGAGATGAGCAGAATATAAACAGGGATTTGAAAACAGGCGAAATTGAAGTGGAGGTCAGTGAGTTAAAAATACTCAGCTCCGCTGCAACGCCGCCCTTTGAGATAGAAGAAAATTCGGACGTGCGCGAGGAGCTGCGCTTGAAGTATCGCTATCTGGATTTGCGCAGACCTGATTTGCAGAAGAATTTTATCATGCGCAGCAAGATAGCTATGGCGGCGCGTCAGTATCTGCACGATAACGGATTTCTTGAAGTTGAAACTCCGATGCTGCAAAAGAGCACGCCGGAGGGTGCGAGGGATTATCTGGTTCCCAGCAGAATCCACCCCGGGTGCTTCTATGCTTTGCCTCAGTCTCCGCAGATATTCAAGCAGCTTCTAATGGTGTCCGGCTTTGACAGATACTATCAGATAGCGCGCTGCTTCCGCGATGAGGACCTCCGTGCAGACAGACAGCCTGAGTTTACTCAAATAGACATGGAGCTCTCCTTTGTAGAGGTGGATGATGTCATTGCGCTGAATGAAGGCCTGTTGGAAAAGATATTCCGCGAGGCGCTGGGCGTACAGATTTCTCTGCCGCTGCCGCGCATAACATATAAAGAGGCTATGGAGCGTTACGGCAGCGATAAGCCTGATACCCGCTTCGGTATGGAGCTGATAGATCTCACGGAGGAGCTGAGAGGAGCGGAGTTTAAGGTATTTGCCGGAGCGATTGAAAATGGGGGCAACGTCCGCGCTGTCAAAGCGCCTAAGCTGTTCCCGCGCAAAGAGGTCGATGCTCTGGGCGAATTTGTAAAAACATACGGCGCTAAAGGTCTGGCTTGGATGGCGATGAAGCCGGAAGGCTTGCACAGCCCGATTGCAAAATTCCTGACTCAGGAATACATAGACAGAATAATAGCTAAGACAGAGCTGAAAGAAGGCGAAACACTTCTTTTTGTAGCAGATAAACCTAAGGTAGTCTTCGACGCGCTCGGCGCTCTGCGTCTGAAGCTGGGTGCGGAGCTGGGATTGATAGACCAAAGCAAATGGAATTTGCTCTGGGTGGTAGAGTTCCCGCTGCTTGAGTACAATGAGGATGCAGGACGCTATGTTGCAATGCACCATCCCTTCACGCATCCCATGGACGAAGACCTTGATCTGCTGGAGACTGCGCCCGAGAAGGTACGCGCGAAAGCGTACGACATCGTGCTGAACGGCAACGAGATAGGCGGCGGCAGCATCAGAATACACAGCGCGCCTTTGCAGGAACGCATGTTCGCGGCTCTCGGCTTTACGAAAGAGCAGGCTTGGGAACGCTTTGGCTTTATGATGGAAGCGTTTAAATACGGTACTCCTCCGCACGGCGGTCTGGCATATGGATTGGATAGATTGGCTATGCTGCTTTGTTCCCAGAACAGCATACGCGATGTAATTGCATTCCCTAAGGTGCAGAACGCATCCTGCCTTATGTCTGAGGCGCCGTCTGAGGTCGATGAAAAACAGCTGGAAGAGCTGCATTTGCAGATTAATAAACCGGAATAGTGTTTATAATAAAGACATAGGAGGTGCATCCGTATGGTTGAGCGAGGCACTGTAGTCGGGATAAACGGCGGCGATGTAGACGTGATGTTCAAACGCACGTCTGCCTGCGGAAAATGCTGCGCGTGCGGCATGATGGTAGGTTCGGACGAGATGACAATTCCGCTGAAAAATACCATCGGCGCAACAATGGGAGATAAAGTTATAGTAGAATTCTCAGGCAAAAAATCTCTCAAAAGTTCGGTCATCGTTTATGTGTTCCCGCTTGTGTTTTTCGTAGTAGGAATTTTGCTGGGATATAGCTTTGGGAATGTGGTTTTTCCCAATATGCTGCTTGACTATGCTGCGATGATCTTCGGTTTGGTGCTGATGGGTGTGGTTTTTCTCATTATCCGTCTGCTCGAACCTAAATTCAAAAGAGAGATAGACCCGACGTTTAAGCTCGTGTCTATTGACAACACAGAAAGGGAAGAAGACGATGAGCGTAGTAAAAATAGCAGAAGAAAAATTCGATGAAGAGGTTCTTCACTCTGATATTCCTGTAGTTGTGGATTTTTGGGCTGCATGGTGCGGTCCGTGCCGCTCGTTTGCGCCTACTTTCGAAGCTGCGGCCGAGAGATTTAGCGGGAAGGTCAAATTCTGCAAGGTAAATGTGGATGAATGCCCCGGAGTTTCGGAGATTTTGAGGATAGAGATGATTCCGACGCTTATGATGTTTAAAAACGGTCAGCCGCTGTATAAGCATTCGGGCGTTATTGACGACGAAGCCATGGATTCGTTTGTGAATAAAGTATTTGAATAAAAGTCAAGAAAGAACCGGCGTTTGCAGTATGAACCCCAAAAGTTAGACACTTTTGGGGTTCATTTCATTAGAAGCCGGTTCTTTTATATATAATATCAATTTTTATTTTGCAAATACTTTATTCAGTTTTGCGAAACGGGGAAGCCCGTTTTCTTTTTGCTGCAAGGATTCACCCTGTATGAGAGGCAGTGCATAATCTATGAAATCCTGAGTCACGCCGCTACCATCCGGAAGTATCCATTCGAGGGGCAGCTTTTTCTCTTTATTGGCGACTTCGTCCAGGTCTACGAGCGTTGTATGACATTTATAGCCGTCTATTGAGCGTTTGCAGTCGAATCCGACCATTTTGCCTGTTGCTCCGGCGACAGCATATTCTACAGCGTCGCGCCCTGCGATGTAAGCTTCGTCTACGTCTGTTTGAGATGCGCAGTGCGATGCACACCGCTGAAGGAGCGAAAGCTCGATTCCGCGTATTTTAGCGTCCATGTGTGCAGAGAGGTAGCCCGCCATGGTAACGGCAAGTCCGCCGAGCTGTCTGTGACCGAATGCATCCGTTTGCGATTCGCGTTTGCCGTAGTCTGCTATCAGATTGCCCTCTTTGTCATGTATGCCTTCGGACATCGCTATAAGGCAGTTGTTCTGCCGTTTATATATCTCTCCTACGGTCTGCATAAACTTGCTCAGCTCAAATTCGTGTTCGGGGAGATATATGAGATCCGGTCCATGGCCAAAATGCTTTGCCAAAGCGGTAGCTGCCGTAAGCCAGCCTGCGTTGCGTCCCATAACTTCTACGACGCATATCATACCTCTGTTGTATACGTGTGCATCGAGATAAAGCTCCATCATAGTCGTTGCTATGTACTTAGCTGCAGAACCGTATCCGGGGCAATGATCTGTAAGCGCCAGGTCGTTGTCTATGGTTTTTGGAACGCCGATGATTCTGCATTCATATCCGACCTTATCCATGAATTTGCTGACTTTGTTGCAAGTGTCCATGGAGTCATTCCCGCCGTTGTAAAAGAAATATCTGACGTCGTATTTTTTAAATATTTCGAGTATGCGTTCGTATGTGGCGGGATCATCTTCATACTCTGCCAGCTTAAATCGGCAGGAGCCAAGTACGCTTGAAGGCGTGCCGAGCATAAGCGCAAGCTCAGCGTCGTCCTCCTTGCCCATATCGAATAGCTTATCGTCCAGAACGCCGGTGATACCGTGCGATGCTCCGAGGACTCTGGTTATATATGGACTGGCGAGGGCGGTGTTTATTACGCCGTATGCGCTGGCGTTGATAACCGAAGTCGGGCCTCCTGATTGACCTATTATGCACGCTCCTGTTAATGGTCTGCTCATGTGATTTCTCCCTGTATGCTTAGTTTTGAGGCGCAAAATGCGCGTTGTTGTTTTTTAAGACTGTGAGAAGCAGCGTGAGCACGGAGTCAATCCTGCGTCCTCTGCCTGAGCTACAGTCATACTTTTTGCGTTGTCCGGATTCATTTGTCCGCAGTCCGGGACTGTGTGATATTTACTGCCCGTTTTTGATACGTAGACGATTGCCGAGTCGGAAGCTGAGTTGTCGGAATCAAATGAAAAAGAGGCGGAATCGCTCTTGGGTACGGATGTTGATTCTGCTGAAACTTGTATGCTGTCAGATTTTTGCAGTGTCAGTGTGGACTGATAATAAAAGAAAACTCCGATTATTATAAAGACACATGCAAATAATATAATAATTTTAGTTGTGTTGTTCATTATAATGCAAAGTCTACGCTCAAAAAAGACGTGCGGTGTATTTTGGCACGCCGGCTGCGGTGCTATTCTTTCCGGTAGAAAAGTGAAAGAATACTTGTTAAATATATTATAGCGTAAAAATGGAAAAAAGTACAGCCGCATATAAAGCGGCTTTTAATTATTTTGTGAATTATCTGTATATAAGGATTAATTCAAATAGAATGGCTTGCTGATAAATGTGCTATTTGAATTTGACTGCGGTACCGTATGCTAAAATTTCGGCAGCGCCCTGAACTATAGTCGAAGAAGCGAAACGCAGCGCTACTATAGCATCTGCTCCCATGGCTGCGGCGTTTTCGACCATACGCTGTAAGGATTGTTTTCGCGCGTCGTCGAGCATCTCTGTATAAGATTTAAGCTCGCCGCCAACGATGCCTTTAAAACTCGCGCCGATATCTTTCCCTATGTGTTTTGATTGGACTGTGCTGCCCATGGCTAAGCCAAGGACTTCAAATTCTCTGCCGGGAATATCATCTCGTGTGACTATCAGCATTT
>UQXU01000057.1 GCA_900545085.1 uncultured Eubacteriales bacterium | reverse complement strand
TATAGAGGAAAAATGAAACGGGAAACTTGATACCCCGATGCGGCTGCTCCCGCAGGAGGTATCTGCTCATATTATTGACGTCAAGAGAAAAAATATACTGCATATGTAAAAAAAAATAAAACAATTCAAATATTTCTGTTTTTCCGAAAGATCGTTTAAGGTTAGGATGCTAAAATAAACATCATTGTTTTGTAAACAATGTTTACAATTTCAGTTTATTTATGGATTTGATATAGTAGGAGGTATTAATGTTTCGAGTATTGATGAGAGCCCATACTCCGCCGTGGCAGAATAATACAATAGAAGATATTCTAAGAGACGACCTGATAGGAAACAATCAGGGAAACATGATATTTGCTTATGGAGTTTGTCGTGAAATTTTGACAAAAGATATGGAAATAACCACGACGCTTACGAAATCAAAGTTTTCAGATGAAGAAATAGAGAGAATTAATTCAGAATACGATTGTTTTGTAATACCGCTTGCTAATGCGTTTAGAACATCTTTTCAAAATGAACTTAAAAACATTACGGATGTAATTAAAAAGCTCAAGATACCTTGCGTGGTTCCGGGCGTAGGGATGCAGGCTAATTTGAATTCAAAACGCCTGAGGGGAGGTTTTCCGCACGATGAGACCGTAAAGGAATTTGTTAAAGCTGCGCTTGAGAAGTGCTCTACTATAGGGCTGCGCGGCGAGATGACCGCCGGCTATCTGGAAGCTCTGGGTTTTAAAGAAGGCTCGCATTTTGAAGTGATAGGCTGCCCGTCTATGTATATGTGGGGATATGACTTGAAAAAACCGGAGAAAAAGGAGCTTACGCCGCAATCTAAGATTTGTATAAACAGAAAACAGGATTTACCTGATTCTTTCCATGAATTTATATTTAGAACACAGCAAAAGTATCAAAATTTTTACTTTATGCCGCAGGGCATTGCTGATGCTATGCTGCTGTACGGAGGCGCGCCGATTGAGCTGGGCGCAGACTCCAAGACGGCCGGCGGATATCCACGGCGTGCAGGAGACGACATATTCCTTCAGGATAGAGTCAGAATGTTCTGCAATGTGCCCACATGGCTGGATTTCATGAGAGATGCACAGCTGTCTTTCGGAAGCAGAATTCATGGGAACATAGCAGGGGTTTTGGCGGGCATTCCGGTGTTTATTTTTGCGTCTGATATTAGAGTGCTGGAGCTTGCGAAATATCACAATATTCCTCATATGCTGATTACAGAAGTAAATGATTCAACAGATATTGCGAAAATATACGAAAAGACAGATTTTACCTCTGTGTTGCGTGGGCATAAAGAGAGAGTGGACAACTATTTAGCGTTTCTGAGACGTAACGGATTGGAGCCTGCGATATGCTCAGATGAAGAGCCGGAGTTTGACAGGAGAATAAAAGATATAAAATGGGAAGAGTCGGTGCATTCGTTTATGTCATGCTCTGTTCAGGAGCAGTCCGAGAGATTGGCTTTTCTGTATAATAGTATAGTTAATAACCCAATATCATTTTTAAAGAAGGCGAAAAAGAATCGGGAAAAGGCAGAAACGAAAAGCGCTCCCAAAGAAAAACAGCCGGAACAGATTACGTCTAAGAGCGTGTTCGGCAGCTTAAAAAAGAAAATTCGAAGAACAGCGAGAAAATAATCTATATATGCGGACGGGAGCAGGGATGCTCCCGTTTGCTTTGGCGCCGAATAGGCGTGAAACAAAACTGACTCCGCTTGAAAAACGAAGTCAGTATGTCGCTTAAAATTTAATTTTACCCACAATATGGGGCTTTTTCTGCTGTCCGCTCAAAATGGGGCAGTTCGAAAAAGTTCGAGTTAATCTGCTATTTTTTCAAATGGGATCGGGTTGCCCTGAGCGTCAAAGAGCGGAAGCTTTTCGAGGTAGATGATATCGTCGCGGTAAACTGAATCGCCCTCTGCGAGAATCGCCGCACGCCCTACGATGTTTCCTCCGGAGCGGCGGACAAGAGCCTCTATGGCGCGGAGAGATTCTCCCGTAGAGATTACGTCGTCTACGATAAGCACACGCTTGTCTTTCATGAGCTGCTGCTCGTCGAGACCGACGTACAGCGTCTGCTGTGTGCGCGTAGTGATAGAGTTGACGTCTACGCCGAAAGGCTCTCTCATATATGCTTTTATTCCCTTTCTTGCGACGATATATTTATTCACGCCCATTTGACGCGCCATCTCGTGAATGAGCGGTATGCTCTTAGCTTCGGCGGTAACCATAATGTCGTGTTCGGGGATGCGCTTGATAAGGTCTCTGGCGCATGCGCATGTCAGTTCTACATCGCCGAATATGATAAAAGCGGCGATGCACATCTCATCTGTAAGCTTATTTATCGGAAGCTTGCGCTTTAATCCGGCTACTTCCATCTCATAAAAGACGTCATTCATGCCAGTATCCTCCTTGGTGTAAGTTCATTTTAATTTTACCATCTTTTGCGCTATTTAGCAATGCTTTTGATTTGAATCGAAATGACCAAGTTGAGCTTTCTGATTTCAGAGTTCTTGCAAACTAAGAGTTGGGGTGGTATACTAAAATATATTGAATCCGCAATGAGGAATAAAATTCTCAGCATGAGAATATGCTATAAACTGCATAACGTATTGCTGTTGAAAATAAAACGAATCCTATACTCAACATGAAGGAAAGGAAAACGAAATGAAGATCACAGAAGTAAAAGCTCGCGAAATTCTGGACAGCAGAGGCACGCCGACAGTACAGGCTGTAGTCACTTTGGCGGACGGCTCTAAAGGAAAGGCTAACGTCCCCTCCGGCGCATCCGTTGGTAAATACGAAGCCTTAGAGCTGCGCGACGGCGGCGAGAGACTGGGCGGAAAAGGCGTTCTGAAGGCCGTGGCGAATGTCAATCAGTCAATCGCCGACATGCTGCGCGGAAAAGAAATTCTCTCTCAGGAGCAGCTGGACGAGATGCTTATTGCTCTCGATGGCACAGAAGATAAGAGCAAGCTGGGCGCGAATGCTATTCTATCTGTATCCATGGCGACGGCGCGCGCTATGGCTCAGAGTCAGGGCAAGGAGCTTTTTGAATATTTGCATAAAGAGGGAACTCCGTACTATCTGCCCACTCCCATGATGAACATACTTAACGGCGGCGCTCACGCAGGCAACAACGTCGATATTCAAGAGTTTATGATTTTGCCTGTCGGAGCCAAGACGTTCCGCGAGGCTACGAATATGTGTCAGGAAGTTTATATGGCGCTTAAATCGCAGCTCAAAAAAGACGGTTTGGCTACAGGCGTAGGCGATGAAGGCGGTTTCGCTCCCAATCTCGCGGCAGAAGAAGAAGCTCTGGATTACATAATGAAGGCTATAGCCGTTGCAGGTCTGGAGAAGGATTTTGCTCTCGGCCTCGACGTCGCTTCCAGCGAGTGGTGGACAGGCAGCGGATATAAACTCCCGAAGAAGGGAACGGAATACACAAGCGAGCAGCTCGCAGATTATCTCGTAGGTCTTACGAAAGCGTATCCCATCGTTTCCATTGAGGACGGCATGGGAGAAGAGGATTTTGAAGGCTGGGCGGCATTTACAAAGAAGCTGGGCAACATCCAGATTGTAGGCGACGACCTGTTCGTTACGAATCCCAAACGCATACAGATGGGAATAGACAAAGGCATGGCAAACGCTGTGCTCATTAAGCTCAACCAGATCGGCACGGTTACAGAATCTGAACGAGCTATTTCTCTCGCTGCTTCGGCAGGGTACAACAACGTGGTATCTCATCGCTCCGGCGAAACAGAAGACAGCTTCATCGCAGACTTTGTAGTGTCTACATGCGCGGCTCAGATTAAGACAGGCGCTCCTGCGCGTTCTGAGCGTACGGCTAAGTATAACCGCCTGCTCGAAATAGAGGACGAATTCGGCGGTGAATACCTCGGCTTGAAAGCTATTGTACGTTAACGCTCTTATAGGTCTGTATCTCGTGGCGCGGCGGCTGTTTCGCCTCGTCCGAGTTATGTATTATTTGAAACGCAGATAGACGGGAAAACGCGGAGATTAAAATATGGCATTTGATACTAAAAAGATATTTGACAGAGTAAAAGGCGCTGCGAACGACGTGGCGGGAGCGGTGTCTGATCTTGGTGAAAAGACAGGCAATAAAATAGATGAAATGAAACTCACAGCGCGTATATCCGATTTGCGCAAAGAGATTAACAATATCTATTTAGAAATTGGTAAAGGTTTCTGCGAATATGAAGGCGGAACAATCCTTAAAACTCAATTTGCGCCTCAGCTCGAAGCAGTAGCAGAGCGCGAAAAGATGATAAAGGATCTTGAGGGTCAGATATCTGTCATTCGAGGCGGGAAGACCTGCTCAGGATGCGGCCAGAGATGCAGCGAAAGCGATTCTTTCTGCCCTAATTGCGGAAAAGAATTATGAGCACAATAGATGCGTCCCCCTGCTTCAAAAGGCGGCGGGCGATATCTGAGTCTTTTTGAAAGAGTTAACAACAAAATTGTTGGAACAAATAAAACGCGGCGAAGTTCATTTTATTGAACACAACCGCGTTTTTATTATTTTTATAGATGTATTATTCTATTGATAATTGATATTATTAGGCGTTGAAGTGATCGCCGAATATGTAATCAAAGTCGTGAATATAGCCGTTATTATAAGAGTAGCCATAAGGCAAGAGCTCGGTTACGGTATATGCCATCAGAGCTATCGTCAAAACAATAGATGCGACAGAAGCGACTATAGAGATAATCAAAGCGGCCAAAGCGAAAGGCTTTTTCAGACCTTTGGAGTTGGTTATTATAAAGCCTGCTATAGACAGTCCGAGAGCCGCGAGCGAAATTATTACGCTGAAAATCGGAATCCAGCAAAGACATATTCCTGCAATACCTGTGACGAAGCCTGCGATGACAAGCCCGTGAGTTTTTGAGGACGACGGCCCGGACGGCGCCGCTGAGTGTGAGTTGTATTGTGGATCCTGATAAAAAGTACCCGTGTTGTAAGAACCGGAATTTTCTGTGCGCTCGCTATCCGCGGTCTGATTAGAGTCAGACATAAAATCGTCGGTTTTCTGCTCTTTGGGGGCGGGCGTACCGCAGTTAGGGCAGAATTTGCAGTTATCCGGCAGCTCTTTAGAACAATTAATACAGAATTTCAAATTGGAACTCCCCTTCCTTTGTTGATACTATTACTATAAACTATTTTTATGTATTTTGTCAAAAAATTAAGGTATAATTGCGTAAAAATTATTTTTTTAGTTAAAGACTGAAAAGAATGTTGCGATTTTTGTTTTGATGTGCTAGAATACTATTGTTATGTATATCGGGAGGTAGAAATGGAAGCACTGACCATTATTATTAAAATCATAGTGTGCATATTTTCAGCGGGGCTGATTATAGCCGTAATGTTGCAGGATAATAATCGCACGGGTATGTCCGGCAGTATTATGGGTAATAGCTCTATGACTAAAGGTAAAGCGAGAGGCAGAGACGCTCTGCTGATAAAGCTGACTAAGATATGTGGAATAGGTCTCGTTGTGCTGACGATTGCTCTGGTCATTATAGCTAAGTTTTCAGCTTAATTAAATTTGCAGGCGCCCCGCTTCATAAAGCCGGGTGCTTTTTGTTTGCGCTGCATATACTAACTGAAGCAACATACTCCCCTTATTGAAACAGTATATTCGGAAATGGAGATATAATTGTCAAACGATAGAAATTTTAGAGAAGAAATACTAGATCAGCTCAGCGACGGTTCGATTATGTCGCTGAAAAAAATGTCACATTCTCTTGCCGTGCCGCAGGAGGATTTGACGGAAACGCTGGCGGAATTAGTGGAAGAAGGAGAAATAATGCGGAGCCGCAGCGGAAATTACGCTTTTCCTTCAGCTTTAGGCTGTGCTGTGGGACGCTTGGAGATAAAACGCAGAGGATTCGGGTTTGTGCGCCAGACGGACGGCGATATATTCGTAAGCGCAAACAAGCTCAACGGAGCATACGACGGAGAAACTGTAATTGTGCGCATTACGCGGCGCGGAACGAAAGAAGGCAGCCGCGAGGGCGAGGTGATTTGCATACTTTCCAAAGAACCGTATCGCACGACCGGCACGTTTATAAAAGAACGCTCCAGCGCTTTTGTTGCTCCTGACGATATGAGGACACGGGATATTTTCATACCCAAAGGCTGCGCAGGAAATGCGAAAAACGGTCAAAAGGTCGTGATAGAGCTTACAAAGCGACAGACCGGAGACAGAAGCGCAGAAGCAAAAGTCGTAGAAGTGTTGGGCGATGAGGGAGCTCCGGGTGTAGATATTCTGACCATAGCCCGACGGTTCGGCATGAATAAGAAATTCCCCAAAGCTGTGGAGGCTCAGCTTGAAAAAACCGACTTGAGTATATCACAAGAGGAACTGGCAGACAGAGAGGATCTGACGAATGAGATAATATTTACTATAGACGGAGCTGATTCTAAGGATCTGGACGACGCCGTTTCGGTAAAGCGCGTGGGCAGCGGCTGGCAGCTGGGCGTGCATATCGCTGATGTCAGCCACTATGTGAGACCGAGAACACCGCTGGATAAAGAAGCTTACAAGCGCGGAACAAGTGTATACCTGGTAGATCAAGTTATTCCAATGCTGCCGGAGGAGCTGTCGAACGGCATATGTTCTCTCAATCCGGAAGAGGTACGTCTTACATTGTCATGCTTCATGGACATAGATGAAACGGCGAAAATTACATCTCACAGATTGGCGAAAACGTATATCCGATCAAAGCATAAAATGACATATGGCGATGTAAACGCTATTTTAGAGGATGAAGATCAGGAGCTGCGCGCGAAATATGCTGACATAACCCCGACGCTTGAGATGATGAGAGAGCTTGCGGCTAGGCTGAGAGAGGTCAGATTTAAGCACGGAAGCATAGATTTCGAAATAGATGAGGCTAAAATAGAGCTGGATGAAGACGGCAAGCCGATACATATAGGGCTGAGAGAGAGACGAACGGCAGAGAAGCTAATAGAAGAGTTTATGCTGGCCGCTAACAATACAGTGGCAGCTCAATTTGCATATATGGAGACACCGTTTATGTACAGAATACACGAGCTGCCGGACGATGAAAAAATGGACGAGCTGCGCACGTTTTTGATGAATTTCGGCTATAGGCTAAAAGGAAAGGAAATACACAGCCGTACGCTTCAGGATATTTTGAATCAGGCTTCCGGAACAGAGCACGAAGCTATGATAAGCCGCGTAATGCTGCGTTCGCTCAAAAAAGCGAGATACAGTGAAGTAAACGCCGGCCATTTTGGTCTGGCTTCGCCTGCGTACTGCCATTTTACTTCTCCGATACGCCGCTACCCCGATTTGGTGGTGCATAGAGTAGTGAAAGACTTTCTTGACGGGAAGCTGACCGACGCGTATATGCGGGAGCTTGAGAAATTCATACCCGCGGCTGCTGATGCCTCAAGCGCAGCTGAGAGAATAGCGATAGACGCCGAACGAAAAATAGTGGATATGAAAAAAGCGGAGTATCTTGCGAACCATTTGGGTGAAGAGTACGACGGGGTGGTATCCGGCATTGCGAACACAGCAGTTTTTGTAGAGCTGCCTAACACCGCGGAAGGCGTTATACCGCTGGATTCGCTAAACGATTATTTTGTAGTGTTCAGAGAAATGTACTGCGTCATAGGTAAGCGCACCGGCATAAAGATAGCTCTGGGAGATAAGGTCAGGATTCGCGTGGCAGATGCAGATCCCAAAAATGCACGGGTGGAGTTTGCGCTGCTTTCTGTAGGAGATGCGTTCGCCGGAAAGAAAGCGATACACGTAAAGCCGCAGAGCAGAACATCCGGCGCTGCGAAAAAGAAAGCGCGTCGGAAACGTCGCTCCGAGAGATAGCCTTCGCAGATAAAATATGATATACTGTTACAAAAGAAAGAGAGGGCGTATATGAGCAGCGGAATTAAGATCATCGCCAAAAACAAAAAAGCCAGACACGACTTTTTCATAGATGATACCTACGAAGCAGGCATAGAGCTTGTTGGGACGGAGGTAAAGTCTATTCGTCTGGGAAAAATAAACCTGCGCGACAGCTATGCACAGGTGAAAAACGGTGAAATGTTTGTGTTTAATATGCACATAAGTCCGTATGAGATGGGAAATATCTTTAATCGTGATCCACTGCGCACGCGAAAGCTTTTGCTGCATAAGAAAGAGATAAACAAGCTCGCCGGCTTGGTCTCGCAGAAGGGCTATTCTCTGGTGCCGCTGAGTGTTTATCTGAAAGGCGGAAAGGTAAAGCTGGAGCTGGGATTGGCGCGAGGAAAGAAGCTGTATGATAAACGCGCCGACCTCAAGGCTAAGGATGCGCGGCGGGAGATGGAAAAGCATATAAAATACAGAGGCTGATTTTGTTCGAACTCCGCAGGAGGCTCTTGGAAAAAGAGAGAGCCTCTTTGCGTGTGAGTTTAGAATATTAATCTGGACTTGCATGTAGTTTTGATGTAAAATAATTGAAGTGAATTGAAATACGAAGGGCGCGAGCCTGCGTATTTTTAGTATTGACATAGAATGAAAGAGAGGAGTTAGGCTCTGAGAGCAAACGCAGACGCTCAGAGCTGTCAGATTATGGCACCTAAGAAACTGGAAATATTCGATTCTACATTGAGAGATGGTATGCAAGGAGAGGGTATAACCTTCTCGCTTAACGATAAATTGAAAATAGTACGAGCGCTCGATGCTATAGGCGTAGATATTATAGAAGCGGGAAATCCGGCGTCTAATCCTAAAGATTTGGAGTTTTTTGAGTCGCTGCAGGGGATAGAGCTGAGCCACGCTAAGCTGTGTGCATTCGGAAGCACATGCAGAAAGGATGCGTCTCCGTCGGAGGATGAAGGAATCGCCGGATTGCTGAGCGCGAATTCCGACGTGCTGTGTATCTTTGGCAAAGCTTCTTTGCTTCAAGCTACGAGAGTGCTGGGAGTATCTCGTGAAGAAAACATAAGACTGATCAGAGACAGCGTTGACTATCTCAAACAGTCGGGAAAGCGTGTGATATTCGACGCCGAGCATTTCTTCGACGGTTACATTCTGGATGATGAATACTCTCTCGCTTGTCTGGAAGCCGCTTTTAGCGCAGGCGCTGATACTCTTTGTCTGTGCGACACGCGCGGCGCGACATTCCCGGAGAAAATTTCTGAAATTACGAGGACTGTAGCCAAGCATTTCCCCAAAGCAAAATTGGGCATACATTGCCATAACGACCGCGGTTTGGCTGTGGCGAACAGCATGGCGGCCGTATACGAAGGCGTACATCAGGTTCAGGGTACGTTCATAGGAATAGGCGAGAGATGCGGAAATGCAAATCTTTCTACACTAATTCCTAATCTGCAGATAGGCGCGGATTATCAGTGCATACCTACGGAGAATATGCAGGAGCTGGCGCCGACAGCGCTTTATATTGCTGAAATAGCGAATTATACAATTCCGCGTACAGAGCCTTACACCGGCAGCGGCGCATTCGCGCACAAGGGCGGAATGCACATTGACGGAGTTACAAAGCTTCCTGAGTCTTTCGAGCACATAGATCCCAAAACTGTAGGAAACCACAGACATTTCCTGCTGAGTGAGGTTACGGGAAAATCAGGTCTGCTCCAGAAGATAAACAAGTATGATCCCACAGTCACCAAGGATTCGCCTGTAACTCAGGAAATTGCAGACACGATAAAAGAGCTGGAGCGCCGCGGCTTCCAATTCGAAGCGGCAGAAGAAAGCTTCGATCTCATAATCCGCAGAGCTTTGGGCAAAAAGTGCAAGTTTTTTGAACTGGTTCATTTTAAGATTATCGGTGAGCAGCCCATTCTGGACGGAGAGTACCCCTCCAGCGCTCTTGTAAAAGTCAAAGTCGGAGACGAGACGGAGGTCACTGCAGCAGAGGGCAACGGTCCCGTGCATGCGCTGGACTTAGCTCTGCGCAAGGCTCTTACGAGGTTCTATCCCAATCTCGCCGGGGTCAGACTCACTGACTTTAAGGTTAGAGTTCTGGAAGCTGACGCTACGACGGCGGCGAGCGTAAGAGTATGGATTCAAAGCTCCGATGGAAACCGCAGCTGGGCTACGGTCGGCGTATCTTCTGATATTATCGAAGCAAGCTTTATGGCTCTTACGGATTCCGTCGATTACAAGCTCACTGTTGATCTTGAAGCTGACGAAAAGTGAGGCGGGCAATTTATTTCCGATTTCAGTCTGTTAGAATTATGCTAAAGCATAGCATGGCTCAGGCGAGTTAAATAATCTCGTTTTTTGCCTGTATAAAGCTAATATTGTACGTTTCAGCACACCGGTCATATCTGTAAAACAGGTAGTCCGGTGTGTTTACATATGTAAACTGCTCTTACCTATAATTTCATTGATTATTCATTCTGTGACGGATATAATTGATATGTAAAGATTTTAACAGAATATTCATTGATTAATTTAATAAGGCGCGTCGGCCGCGCCTAAGGGGGAAAGTATGCAGTATTTAATTTATGTGCTCGCAGGTATAGGAGCAGGAGTAGGCACGGGAATTGCGGGGCTGTCTGCGGCTTTAATAATTGCGCCGATGCTTCTCACTTTTGTTGGAATGCCGGCATACGAGGCCGTGACAATCGCTCTCGCTTCTGATGTGCTCGCGTCGGCGATTTCTGCTGTAATGTACGCCCGGATGAAGAATATAGACATTAAAAACGGTCTCGTTCTTCTGATATCCATATTGGTGTTTACGCTTGTAGGCAGTTATATAGGTCAGTTCGTAGAGAATGCAATAGTAAAGTATTTTTCTATTTTTATGGTACTGACGATAGGTCTCAAGTTTATAATTATGCCGGTTATGACTACAAAAGAGGAGATGCAGCTGAGGCCACTCCGGGAAAAAATTATAAAATCGCTTTGCGGCGGTGCGGTAATAGGTTTCATATGCGGCTTTGTCGGAGTCGGAGGCGGTGCGATGATGTTGATAGTGCTGACCTTGCTGCTGGGGTTTGAGCTAAAAACGGCTATAGGCACGTCTGTGTTCATAATGTCGTTCACTGCTCTGCTCGGAGCTGTATCCCATATCGTTTTGGGAGGCTGGCCGGATACGACCGCGCTGATAATATGCGTCGTTGTGACGCTTGTAGCGGCGCAGCTATCGGCAGTTTTTGCTAATAAAACGAGCACGGAACGCCTCAACAGAGTTTTGGGAATAATGTTGATGGT
>UQXU01000056.1 GCA_900545085.1 uncultured Eubacteriales bacterium | reverse complement strand
GGTGCGGCTATGTCCTGAAAGCGCGAGAGCAACAGAAAGGCTGCCGACTCTGCCTATGTACATCAAAAGAATGTCTACAATTCGACTGACAGGCACCAGCTGTGAAGTCACGCCGCGCGAAAGTCCGACTGTGCTCATGGCAGAGATGCTTTCAAAAGCTGTGTCGACAAAGCTCAAATTTTGAGCAGCCATGATTATAAACATTGCGACTATAGTACAAGTCAAATATAATGTGACTGTGCTGAAAGTCTTTTGAAGCACGGAGTGTTCGAGACGTCTGTCGAATATGTTTAAATCTTCCCGGCCTCTTATGTATGAGATTAAAGTAAGTATTATTACCAAAAATGTCGTGGATTTTATGCCGCCGCCGGTAGATCCGGGGCTGGCGCCTATGAACATAAGCAATGAAGTGAGAAGGGTGCCGTTTTGTGTCATGCTGCTGTAGTCAAGAGTCGCGAATCCTGCCGTTCGAGACGTAACAGAGCAGAAAAAGGCTTGCAGGATCTTTTCTCCGGCGGTCATTCCGGAAAATGCACCGTTGTTTTCAAATACCAGATAGAACGCTGCTCCTGCGATTATGAGAACAAGCGATACAGAAAGCGCTATTTTTGCATGAAGTCTGTAGCGTGAAATCTTGAGTTTATGCTCCGCGATGTCGTTCCAGACGAGAAAGCCTATGCCGCCTATTGTTATGAGGCACATGATCGTAATGAGAACGAGCGGATCGTCGGCGAATATAGTCAGCGAGGCAGAGGGGGTTATAATCCCCATGAGGTCGAAGCCTGCGTTGCAGAAGGCGGATACTGAATGAAATATGCCGAACCATGCGCCTTGCCAAAATCCGAACATGGGAATAAAACGTATTGACAATAGAACGGCTCCTGCCAGCTCAAATATAAACGTATATTTTAGCGAGCGTACCATTATTCGCACTACGCCTCCCAATTCGGGAGAGTTCATAGCTTCCATCAGAAGACCGCGTTGTTTAAGACCGATTTTTTTGTGAGCGGCGAGAGAGATGGCTATGGCTACAGCCATGAAACCGAGACCGCCTATCTGAATAAGCGCCAGTATCACAATTTGACCGAAAAGGCTGAACTGCGTGTATGTATCTGCAACGGCCAAACCTGTCACGCAAGTTGCAGAGGCGGCGGTAAAAAGGCTGTTGAGGAAGCTCAGCGGCTCGTTGTTGTTGGAGATGGGCAGCATGAGCAAAACAGCGCCGATAAGTATTATAAATGCAAAACCTAATGCCAGTGTTTGTACGGGACGCAGCCTTAGCATATATCACTCCTCTTGTTTGCTAAAAAATCAACAATGTTATTATAAAACAAATCCGGTATTATGTCACGGAAAAATTTCTAAAAAAGCTGCATGAAAGAAAAATCCAAAAAATAAAAAAAGCGAGGCTTTCCCTCGCTTCTTTATTTGACGTATGCTATTGCCTCTATCTCTATCAGAGCGTCTTTGGGTAAAACGGCCTGCACACAGGAGCGTGCGGGACAGTCTTTGTCGAAAAATTCAGAGTAAACTTCATTTACGTCTGTAAAATCCGCCATGTTTTTTATGAAAACACCGACACGGACAACATCTCTGAGAGATGCCCCCGCTTCCTTCAGGATAGTCTGTACGTTGGTCAGAGATGCTCTGGCCGCCGCTTTTATGTCGTCTTTGACTAATTCACCTGTGGTCATGTCTATGGGCAGTTGACCTGAGACAAATATGAAGCCGTCTATCTTAACGGCTTGATTGTAAGGGCCGATCGCGGCCGGCGCTTTTTCCGTGCTTATCAGTTGTTTAGTCATGCTGTTTTACTAAATACCCTTTCTTATTCAAAAGATCTTCGATTTCATCGAGAATGCTTTCGTCGTCTGCTTCGATGAGATGTGAATGCACTCCGGAAGAAGAAAGCTCCTTCAGCGGGCGTGCCTGACCGCTGTTCACCTCTTTTACAAAGCGTTCGACGTCTCGGCGGGAGAATATATGCAGCTCTACGGAGATTTGACCGTAAATGGGATGGCTGACCATGACGTTCTGTATTTTTCCGCCGCAGTCTACCACGGTCTGCATTTCATCGCGGATCTGAGAGGTAGTATGTCTGGTGGTGATTATCCGCTTTGCTCTCGGAGGTTGATTGAGCAGGTATCCCTTATTCGTTGAGAGAATCTCCGGCTCTTGTGCGCGGAGCAACGCCAAATCTTTTACTATTACCTGTCTGCTGACGCCATGCCGTGCGGCAAGCTCGCTGCCCGATATCGGTTTCGTAGCCTCGCGCAACTCAGCTAAAATCTGTTTACGCCTTTCATCTGCATTCACACGTGTAACCTCCTAATGACAATGCTATGATGTTAGTATATCATACGAAATTAGCTAAGTCAAACGCGGGGTTGTGAGTAAAAAACTCAATCGAAAAGCCCGGTAAAATCAAATGTTGAGAAATAATCGGCAGGAGTCTCCGCGCGGCGTATCATCTCCACGCTTCCGTCCTCCTTGAGGAGCAGCTCGGCGGAGCGCAGCTTGCCATTGTAGTTATAGCCCATAGCGAAGCCGTGCGCGCCTGTGTCGTGCATGTATATATAATCTCCGATATCTATTTTTGGCAGGCGGCGGTTGATAGCGAATTTGTCGTTGTTTTCGCACAAGCCGCCGGTGACGTCGTAGGTGTGGTCCAGAGGAGCGTCCTCTTTGCCCAAAACTGTTATATGATGATATGCGCCGTACATAGCTGGGCGCATGAGATTAGCGGCGCATGCGTCCAGACCGATATAATTGCGGTAGGTCTGTTTTTCATGAATCGCCGTGGCGACGAGCGCGCCGTAAGGCCCCGTCATGAATCTGCCAAGCTCTGTGAATATAGCGACCTCCATTCCGGCAGGTACGATGATTTCTTCGTAAGCCTGTTTTACGCCCTCTGCAATGGCGTAAATGTCGTTTGCTTTCTGCTCCGGGCGATAGGGTATGCCGACGCCGCCGGAGAGATTGATGAACTTTATTTCTGCGCCTGTTTCGTTCTTGAGTTCGACAGCCGTTTCAAAGAGTATGCGTGCGAGAACGGGGTAATATTCGTTGGCTACCGTATTGCTCGCGAGGAATGCGTGCAGACCGAAGTTTTTTGCGCCGAGTGATTTAAGCTTTTTAAAGCCCTCTGTAAGCTGAGAGCGTGTAAATCCGTATTTTGATTCTCCCGGAGTATCCATTATATCGTTATTGATTTTAAAATCACCGCCGGGATTGTATCGGCAGCATATTGTCTCCGGTATTCCGGTAAGGCCTTCGAGACTGTCTATATCCGAAAAATCGTCCAGGTTGATAATAGCTCCGAGAGAGCTCGCCAAAACGTAGTCTTCGCTGGGGGTGGAGTTGGATGAGAACATTATATCATGGCCGGAGAAACCGCAGGCTTTGGACATGAGCAGCTCGGTATATGAGGAGCAGTCTACTCCGCAGCCTTCCTCTTGGAATATCTTGAGTATTCCGGGAGTGGGTGTAGCTTTTACGGCGAAATACTCTTTGAAGCCTTTGTTCCAAGAGAAAGCGTCGAGCAGCCTGCGTGCGTTTTCTCGGATGCCTTTTTCGTCATAGATGTGAAACGGAGTTGGGTATTTGAGCTTGATATCGTCGATAAGCTCTTTGGTGACAAAGGGAGTTTTCATATGGTTTCCTTTCGTAAGAATTTATAGTCTATTTATTAAGCTCTATGAGCTTCATTTCATTGGTCAATGCTTCTTTTACAAGGTCTACCATAGCGGTATGAGAAGAATAGACACATGCGGCGCTGTTGCCGGTGAGTACATATTTAGAATCTGTTATCAGTCGAAAGTAATCTTCAGCTTTATCTCTTAGGCATACTATTGCGCCTGCGAGCTTGTATGGCGGGTCGGTTATGACCACTATTTTAAGCCCGCGGGAGATAGCATCGGCTAACTCGCTGTTATATTGACTTATAACTGCCGACGGCGCTGAGATATATGCTCTTTCCTGAGCCATGGTCAGCATGTTCTGCGCCTTGTTGGAAATATGCTCGCCTGTTATGGTAAAATATTCCGCCGAGCTTGATTCTGCTCTCGGAAGAGTTTCTTCCAATGTTTTGGCGGCCTTACGCAGCTGACGCAGCTTATTAGCGCAAAACTCTTCGACAGGCACAGGAGAATATCGGGTGACCTTGCCCTCGCAGGAATAAGCAGCGCCCTTCTCTGCGAGACCGGCCAGAGCCGTATATGCGTTAGAACGAGATATGCCGACTGTTTTGGCGATTTCATATCCCGTTACGCCGCTCTTGCCCAGCAAAGCGATGTAGACTGCGGCCTCCTGCCGTGTTAGTGAAAATTGAGTTAAAAGCAACTGCACGTCAGTCAAGATAACACCTCCGTTAGTGTTCCTGTTTGAGACTACTATACTATCTGCGAATGCAGTTGTCAATAGGGTATATGTATATTTTTTAGAATTTTAGACGAATATGCGATACTTGACACTTGAAAAGACATTTGCTATTCTTTCGATAGAGAAATAATTCAAGGAGAATATATGAATAATCTATATAAAGCGTTGGGAATAGAGCGCGGAGTCACGTCGTTCATAGGCGGAGGCGGCAAATCAACGGCTATGTTTATATTGGCAAAGGAGCTGCAAAAGCTGGGCGCGAGCGTGATAATCACGACGACGAGCAGTATGTTTGCGCCGACGACTAAGCAGGTTAGGGCAACGCTTATATCTCCGTCAGATGCTGAACTCAGAGCAGAGCTAAAGGTCGGCGGCATTGTGGCCGTAGGCTCGAGAGAGAGCAGAGGCAGACTGCATGCCGAGACGCCTGAAAAAATACAACTCATGAGCAGGATGGCGGATTATGTACTTGTAGAAGCAGACGAAGCGAAACAAAAGCCTATCAAGATTTCTTCAGAAGGAGAGACGAATATACCGAGCTTCTCAAGGAGCGTAATATATGTAGCAGGTATGGCGGGTTACGGAGCTGCTATAGAAAAGTCGTGCTATAAAGTTAGTGCGGCAATGCAAATTTTGAAGAAAAAGAGCGATGACATATTAACTAAAGAAGATATGCTGACTTTAATAAAAAGCAGTGCGCCTGACAAAAGCGTTATACTCATAAATCAGCGTGATCTCAACGAGGAAGCGGCGGCAGAGCTGGGCGAAATGCTCTTCGAGTCGGGTGCAGAAGTATGCTTAAGCTCTCTTCATGAGGGAAGGTGGGAGAGATTAGGTGGATAAACGAGATTTGGATTTAATCGCACAGGCTTTGGGAAGCGACGCCGGCGCGCTTTTGCCGATATCAGGGGATAGAGTAATAGTCAAACAGACTGCCGGACGTCCGGAGAAAATTAACTGCGATGGGGAGGATTATTTCAGCATTCCTCTTTTGAGGCGCAGAGCTATGGTAGTCTGCGGTCTGGGCTTTGTAGGGTATTATGTCTGCAAAATAGCTGAAATGCTGGGCTTTACGGTATATGCTTTGGACGATCGTTCCGAGTTTGCAGACGAAGAAAAGCTCGAGGGGTGCAAGGTGTTTTGCGGCGACTTTATAGAGATGCTGGAGAAAGTGCCGTGCCAAAACGACACGTCCTTCGTAATAGTTACGCGGGGGCATAAAGACGACGCGCGATGTCTGGAAAAGATATTGCGCTCTCCCTTTGGGTATCTGGGAATGATAGGCAGCAGGGCGAAGGTATCGGCGACTATGGAGAAGATGCGCGCTCTCGGCTTTTCAGACGAACTGCTCAAAAAAGTACATTCTCCGATAGGGCTGAAGATAGGCGCGAGAACTCCTGCCGAAATAGCCGTAGCCATACTTGCAGAAGTAATATCCGAGATGGGCAGCGAAGGCGGGATTCCGGCCGAAGTAGAAAAACTTATAAAAAAACGGGACGTCAGCGCGTTCGTCACTATAATCGGCGCTAGAGGAAGCGTACCGCGCGGAATAGGAAGCATTATGGCGCTGACTTCAGACGGAGAGCCGATAGGCACCATAGGCGGAGGAGCGGTGGAAGCGCGGGCTATACGCTTGGCTCAGGCTCAAGAGCCGGGCAATGCTCTGGTGCAGCTGGAGCTGACAGACGCCGGAGATATCGGGATGGTATGCGGAGGGAGCGTAGAGATTCTTATAAACAAATTTGATTTATGAGAAAGGGGATAAGCATGGGAAAAGGCAGGCTGATGATTACAAACGGGAATATAGTCACAGAGGATGGCGTAATAAAAGGCGACATTCTCGTAGATAATGGAAAAATTGTCGGCATAGCTTCAAGTATAACGACAGAAGCAGTAAGAATAAATGCAAACGGAATGTTTGTGTTTCCGGGATTTATAGATACTCATACTCACTTTGATATGCCGCTCGGCGATATTACTACGGCTGACAATTTCGATTCGGGCACGCGGGCGGCTCTTCTCGGAGGGACGACCACAGTTCTGGACTTTGCGACTCAGGAGGGCGATATGACTCTCGGAGACGCTCTTTCCGTATGGCAGAAAAAGGCGGAGGGCGCGCACTGCAACTATGGCTTTCATATGGCTGTAAGCAGAGCTGACGCGCAGACGCTCGAGGAAATTGCAGATATGGCGGAGAAAGGCGTTACGTCCTTTAAGCTGTATATGGCTTATCCGAATCTTTGCCTCTCTGACAGGGAGATTTTTGAAGTGCTGTGCAAAGTGAAAGAGATAGGCGGCGTTGCGGGGGTGCATTGCGAGAACGGAGCTTTGGCAGACGTATTGACAGAGAGGCTTCTGGCTTCGGGCAGGAGAGAGGTAAAATATCATGCTCTGGCGCGACCGGACGATATAGAAGCCGAAGCGATAGACAGACTGGCCGCGATAGCAAGGCTGGCGAATGCGCATGTCAATGTTGTGCATATCAGCTCGGCAAAGGGTGTAGATGCAATCAGGACGGCGCGAAGATATGGGACTAAGCTGTACGCTGAGACTTGTCCGCAGTATCTCACCATGACGGACGAGTTTTATGACCGCGCCGACGGGAACAAGTTCGTTATTTCACCGCCTTTGAGAAAGAAAAGCGATTGCGACGAGCTGTGGGCGTCTATAGCGAAAGGCGAGATAGATACGTTGGGCACTGACCATTGTTCTTTTACAATGAAGCAGAAGAACCGCTCTGAGATAGACTTCTCTCGTACGCCGGGGGGAATGCCGGGGGTGCAGCACCGCGCGAAGCTTTTCTATACATACGGAATAGACAGCGGCAGAGCGAGCTTGACGGATATGCTTGCTTTGATGTGCGAAAGACCGGCGAAGCTGTTCGGCATGTATCCTGAAAAAGGCAAGATAGCCGAAGGCAGCGACGCAGACTTGGTAGTCTGGAATCCGGATATAACAGAAACTGTTACTGTGGAAAATTCTGCGTACAATACGGATTATTCTCCGTATGAAGGCATGGAGCTCAAAGGCAGGGCGGAATATGTCATACTCAACGGGGAAACGGCGGTGGAAAAAGGCGAGCAGGTTCTGTTCTCGCGCGGACAATTTGTGCATCGCGGGAAAAGCAATTTTTTCAGAGATTGATGGGAGAGCGCATGACTGAGATATATAAGGCTGACATAGTATATGCGCCGACGCTGGATTTGCTTGAGGAAATAGAGAGCGGATACATCGTCGTGCGCAACGGAGAGATAGAAGGCGTTTACGATACACTGCCCGAGAAATACGATAAAGAAAAAATAACAGAGCTCGGAGGTCTTTTGATACCCGGAATGACGGATATGCACGTGCATGCGCCGCAATACGCCTTGCGCGGAGTCGGGTTTGATCTTGAACTGCTGGATTGGCTGGACAGGTATACTTTCCCGGGAGAGGCTAAGTTTGCTGACGAGGCGTTTGCCAAAGAAATTTATTCTGCCTTTGCGAAAGAATTGGTGAGGAAAGGAACGACGCGCGCGGTAGTATTCGCAACCGTTCACGTTCCCGCTACTATGATACTTATGGATGAGCTGGAAAAGGCGGGGATAGAGGCGTATGTGGGCAAAGTGAATATGGACAGAAACGCGCCGGATTCATTGAGAGAAAGCAATTCCGTAATGAGCACGCTGGAATGGCTGGAAGAATGCTCGAGAAGGGATTATCGTTCAGTAAAACCTATAATAACGCCGCGCTTTGTGCCGTCGTGTACGGGCGAGCTTATGGACGCTCTTGGGAAAATTGCTGAGGAGCGCGGGCTGCCCGTGCAGTCTCACTTGTCTGAGAATATTTCTGAAATTGAGCTGGTAAAAAAGCTGCATCCTGAGAGCGAAGTGTACGCTGATGTGTATGCGGCGCACGGCTTGTGGAACGAGAGGACAGTAATGGCTCATTGCGTACATTCTGACGACAGAGAGATAGAGCTGATAAAAAAGGCGGGAGTGACTGTGGCGCACTGCCCGGATTCAAACACAAATGTGTCCAGCGGCGCGGCTCATGTGCGCGAGCTGCTTAGCCGCGGCGTGAAGCTCGGGCTAGGCTCGGATATAGCCGGCGGAAGCAAGCTGTGTATGCTGGACGTCATGGCAGAAGCGATAAAAGTTTCAAAGCTCAGGTATGTGCTCTGCAGAAAGAAGGACAGGTGTCTCACTATAAGTGAAGTTTTGCATATGGCGACTAATGCAGACTTTTTCGGAGAGAAAGCGGGCTTCCTCCCCGGGGCGCCGTTTCACGCCGTTCTGCTGGACGATTCGCACTTGGTTAATACAGATGCTCTCAGCTTGGCGGACAGGCTGGAGAGAATGATGTATCTATCCGACGAGAGAAAGATAACCGCCGTGTGGGCGAGAGGGAAGAAGATTTTATAGACAAAATAATATGACGCATAATAAAAGGGAGCCGATGTTGGCTCCCTGATTGTTTATTTATATATAGATTTATTTGAGATATTCTCTCAGCTCGTCAACTCGGTCGAGTCTCTCCCACGGAAGAGCCAAGTCTGGTCTGCCAAAGTGTCCATAGCTTGCTGTCTGCTTGTAGATGGGGCGGCGGAGATTGAGCGTTTCGATAATAGCAGAAGGACGCAAATCAAACGTGCGGCGGACTATGTCGGCGAGCTTTGCGTCGTCGAGCTTGCCTGTGCCGAAGCTGTTGACAAAAATCGAGACAGGGCGCGCAACGCCGATGGCATACGCTACCTGAATCTCCAGGGCGTCGGCGAGACCTGCCGCAACCATGTTTTTAGCTGCATATCTGGCTGCGTAGCTGGCGCTGCGGTCTACCTTAGTCGGGTCCTTGCCGGAGAATGCGCCGCCGCCGTGATGAGCGTAGCCGCCGTAGGTATCTACGATTATTTTACGGCCTGTCAGACCGGAGTCCCCATGAGGGCCGCCGACTACGAAGCGCCCCGTAGGGTTAATGAGTATTCTCGTCTTGTCGTCCAGCATATCGGCGGGCATAGTGGGTTTGATAACTGTTTCAATGATTCCGTCGTGTATATCTTTCTGAGACGCCTCGGCGATGTGCTGAGAGGAGACTACGATTGTGTCTATGCGGACGGGCTTTCCATCGTCGTATTCTACCGTAACCTGGCTCTTTCCGTCGGGGAGAAGGAAAGGCAGTTCGCCGGATTTGCGGACTGAGGCCAGCTTGCGGGTGAGAGTGTGAGCTAAGCTTATAGGCAGCGGCATAAGCTCAGGAGTTTGATTGCAGGCGAAGCCGAACATCATGCCCTGGTCTCCGGCGCCTGTGTCCCTTGTGTCCGTTCCTCTGCCTTCCAGAGCGTCAGAAACGCCCATAGATATGTCAGGGGATTGTTCGTCTATGCTGACGATAACGCCGCATGTGTCGGCGTCGAAGCCCATAGAGCTTCCCGTGAAGCCTATATCTCTTATCGTATCGCGTGCTATCTTCTGTATATCGACATATGATGTGGTAGTGATTTCACCCATAACGAGGAGCAGACCGGTGTTTACTGCGCATTCGCATGCCACTCTGGCTGTAGGATCGTGAGAGAGAATATCGTCGAGCACTGCATCGGAGACCTGATCGCAAAGCTTATCAGGATGACCTTCTGTTACGGATTCGGATGTGAAATGTGTTCTCATGTTGGTTCTCCTCCAAAGATTTGTATTTGCGGGAAAAAAATTCGCCCTCGAATACCTAATCAAGAGCGACATGGAATATACTCATAAAAAAACTCATCTCATAAGAGATGAGGAACAGATGTAATCCTCATCTATCAGGAATTGGCACCGTACTTGCGGTTGCCGGGCGTCACAGGGCCTGTCCCTCAGCCACTCTTGATAAGGCTCACTTAGATTATATCATGAAATGAAATAGTGTCAACACCTTTTTTAGAAAGTATTAAAAAAACCCGCTCAGATAAGAGCGGGTTTCAGTTTTAGATTTTAGATAAGTTACGGAGCGATAACGCCGGGATACGGCATTGCCCACAGCATCGCCATAAACTGCGATGCGATAGTAACTACGATCAGAGCGAAGGGATATGTAGCTGCGTAAGATACGCCTACATCCTCAGTACCTGTAGCCTGGATCAGAGTACCAAGAGCGGGAGTAGATGTCATACCGCCGCAAACGGAACCGAGTGTGGAGAGCAGGTCGAGCTTGAATACCTTTGTAGCAACGAGCGTACCGACGATAATCGGAACGAGAACGATGATGATACCTTCGACGAAGAGCATAACACCGTTTGCAGCCAGAATAGATATGAAGTCCTGACCAGCGTCTACGCCGGCGCCGAGGAGGAACATGCACAGACCGAGCTCACGGAGGATCTTCAGTGTCTTCTCAGGTACTGTCAGAGAGATATTGCCGATTCTGCCGAAGTGAGCAATAATCAGACCTGCGAAAAGCGGACCGCCTGCTGTACCGAGAGAGAAGGAAAGACCACCGCCGAGCGGGATTGTAACTGTAGCCAGAGCCATACCAAGAGTCATTGTGATGCAGAATGCAACCATGCCCATGGAGTCGAGCTGTCTGAGTGTAGAAGGATCACGCTTCGGCTTTCCGCCAGCCTGTACGCCGTGCAGCTTCTCAGCCAGCTCAGCAACAGCCTTCTGCATGTCGAGCTTGAGGATTCTGGGGAGGAACTGAACGAACAGAACAACGCCGATAACGCCGAATACGTAAGCAACGCCGTAACCTGTCGATACCATCTTGTCCAAGCCCATCGTTGGGTCAATATATGAACTGCCTGCTGTGTAGCCTGCCAAGCAATCTGTCGCCGCAGCGAGACCGGGCGTCGTTGTCAGAGAACCGTCGAGCAGACCAATTGCGATAGCCGGGTGAGTACCGAATATGTTACCGACTACGATTGTCGTAGCGCAGCCCAGTACGATGATCAAAACGCCGAGAGCGAGGTAAGCGAATACCTTGTTCTTGAAGTTTCTGAAGAATACCGGACCTGCGATCATGCCTACGGAGCCTACGAATACTGCCAGACCCCAGTTTTTGATGACGCCGAGGTTGGAGATGACCTTCATCATCTTTGTGTACATTTCTGTAGGTTCTTCACCGTCAGCCGGAGCTGCGCCCGCGAGCTGCTTGATGAAATGGCCGCCGACGAGTGCCATGATGAGGACGCCGGATGTGCCGAGGTTTACTCCCTT
>UQXU01000055.1 GCA_900545085.1 uncultured Eubacteriales bacterium | reverse complement strand
AGCAACGTTTATGAGGACGTCTATTCTGCCAAACTCTTTTACAGCTTTGTCTATAACAGATTGGGCTATAGCTTCATTATCTGCTCCCGAGGATATGTCGGCGGGTATTGCGAGAACTCTAATACCATAGAGTCGTTCCAGCTCTTCTTTTGCGTCTTCAATTTTTTGTACGTTGCGGCCGGTGACGACTAAATTTGCGCCTTCTTTAGCGTATGCAGTGGCTATGCCGTAACCTATGGAGCCGCATCTGCCGTCTTTTAATACAGATCTGCCGCCGCCTGTGATTATTGCTGTTTTGCCGTTTAAAAAGCCCATATGACGCCTCCTGAATAGCATATATTTTAATATATGCTATTATATCAGATAATACGGGCGAATTCAATAGTAAAATGGAAAAACAAGCAATAAATTGCAGTATTTATATAAATAAAGGTGTGCACAGAGCAATTAGTCGTCGATGATTGATATGTAAACATATCAATTTTAATATGCAACATTATGGCGCGGCATGGTGGACGAATTGTCTGGTGCTAATTTTGAAATTTTGTGTTAAGTTTAACCGAAAAAGGGCGAAAGGCGTAAAGCGAGGCTTAACTTATTAAATGAAATGTGGTATGATATAGTGACATGTGGTCTGTTGACGGAGAGATACAGACTCGAAGTAATTGGCAGCAAACGAGTTTTAATTTACGCAGCAGTCAAAAAACTCGGGATTTGACCGAGCGAGGCGCATTAAAAATGTGTACGATACCGCGCCGGCCGAGCGGACAGACGCTCGAGCTCATTCTACTGATCGTTTATGCTGACAAAAATAATAAAAAGAGAGGTTTGTTTTGGAAAACAACAATAACAAGCAGGGCGTCAAAGCCTCTGATAACGCTAAAAAGAAGCACACACAACGCGGCCGAGGCGCGCAGGCCAGAAGGACTGCCGGATCTGCTCAGCAAAAGAACGTAAAAAAGCTGAAGATAATCCCGCTCGGCGGCGTAGGAGAGATCGGGAAAAACATGACCGTGCTTGAATGGGGCGATAATATATTGGTCATAGACTGCGGGTTCTGCTTTCCGAGAGTCGATATGCTGGGCGTTGACTATGTTATTCCCGATACGACTTATCTTGAAAAGAACAGAAACAAGATAAAAGGTATTGTTATAACGCATGGCCATGAGGATCATATAGGTGCGACGCCGTATATACTCAGAAACTTTGCAGTACCTGTATATACAACGAAACTTACGGCAGCTCTTATAGAAAGCAAGCTGGCGGAACATGGAGTCAGCGCAAATATAAACGTCATTAAAGCTGACGAAACTATACAATGCGGAGTGTTTCAGATAGAGTTTATCCAGGTTTGCCATAGCATAGATGATGCAATAGGGCTTGCTGTGCATACGCCTGAGGGAGTGGTGGTACATACAGGTGATTTTAAAGTGGACTATACCCCCGTCGGCGGAAAATCTACTGATTTGGCTAAATTCGGCAGGCTGGGTGAAAGAGGTGTTCTGGCTCTCATGTCCGACAGCACGAATGCTGAGCGCGAGGGCTTTACAATTTCAGAGAGAAGTGTAGGAGCATCGTTTGAAAAGTATTTTACAGAGGCTCGCGGCAGGCTTATAATAGCTACTTTTGCATCTAATATACATAGGCTGCAGCAAGTGGTAGATTTAGCTAAGCGCTTCAACAGAAAGATATGTCTCTCCGGGCGAAGCATGGTAAAAATAGCGGGAATAGCCGTAGAGCTGGGTTATCTGAAACTGCCGGAAAAGATGCAGCTTAAAATGGAAGAAGTGGACACGGTAAAAGATAATAAAGTAGTTATTCTCACCACGGGCAGCCAGGGTGAGCCGATGAGCGGCCTTGTGCGAATGGCTACAGGCGAACACAGCAGCCTGCAAATTAAGCAGGGTGATAAAGTAATTATATCGTCTTCACCTATCCCGGGAAATGAGCTGTATGTATCCGGTGTAATAGATATGCTGTACCAGAGAGGAGCAGATGTCGTATATGGCGGCATGGCGAAGGTTCACGTGTCGGGCCATGCGTGTCAGGAAGAATTAAAGTTGATTCTGTCTTTAGTAAAACCAAAGTACTTTATCCCTGTACACGGAGAATATCGGCATTTGTACAAACATGCTCAACTCGCTAAAGATTTGGGAATGAAGCCCGGGAACGTGTTCATACCGGAAATCGGCGTGCCGATAGAACTAAGCGCAAAGCAGGGCGCGGCGGTAGCGGAGCAGGTGCCGTCGGGCAGCATTCTTATAGACGGTCTCGGAATAGGCGACGTGGGCAATGTGGTGTTGAGAGACAGAAAGATACTCTCTCAGGATGGATTGTTTATAGTGGTTGCCACAATTTCGCGTGAAGACGCCGCGTTGGTATCCGGCCCGGAGATAATCTCGCGCGGATTCATATACATGCGTGAATCAGAACAACTGCTTATAGACGCAAAGAAGCTGGTCTGCAAGGTGATAGAGGACTGCCTGACTTCTAACGTAAAAGAATGGGTGGTTATCAAAGGCAAGATAAAGAAATCACTAAGCGGCATGCTGTATCAAAAGACAAAGCGCAGTCCGATGATACTGCCTATAATAATAGAGGTGTAAAGTATGAATGTTTTGGAAAGAGCGCAGCAGCTCGCCGACGAGCTTAGAATGAATCCTATAGTTATGAGATACTGTCTGCTTAAAGAAAAAATTGATTTGGACGAGAGCAAAAGAACTATGGTAAAAAGGTATAAAGATCTTCAGCTCCAAGGGCAGACCGCGCTTATGATGGGGCAAAGTCCTAATCCAAAACTAATGACTGAGCTGCAAAAGCTGGGCGAACTGTTAGCGTTTGATCCGAATGTTACGGAGTTTTTTTCAGCAGAGTATGAACTGAACACTCTGATGGCACAGATATTTTCTATGCTGTCTGATGCCAGCGGAATGGAAATGCCTTTGGGCTTTGAGGAGTAATGAATAATGGCAGGGAGCAGGAAAAAATATGTAATAAAGAAAAAAAGCAATGACGAGCGTAAAGACGGGAGGATGGAAAGGGTAAAGACTCTTATCAGAGGTGCAAAGTCAAACGATAGCATTGCAAGACCGATAGTATCAATTGCTATAGGGTTGATTATATCAATTGTGATATTTGCTATTGCAGGGGTATATCTTTACAATGCGTATTTTTCTCCTGTAGATAGAAAAGGCGAGGAAAAAGTTGTTGTCATAGAAAGCGGCAGCAGCCTTTCTGCTATTGCAAATATTCTCGAGGAAGAAGGTATAATAAGAAGCTCTTCTGTATTTAAATATTATGTTGATTTTTCTAATATGGCGTCCAAGCTCCGCGCAGGGACTTACAAGCTAAGTACAGATATGACTTATGATGACATTATTGATACTTTGAAGAAAAGCAACAATAAAAATGTTACTAGCAAAATAACATTTACTGAAGGCTCTTCTATACAAGACTATGCGGCTTTGCTTGTGAAGAAAGGCATATTTAATAACGAACTGACTTTCTTATCAGAAGTGCAGTCTGCAAGTGAATACTCCGGCAATGTATATATCAGTGAAATACTGGATGATGCAGATGCAGTTAAAAACAGAAAATATCTTCTGGAGGGATACCTTTATCCCGAAACATATGAAATATATTCCAGTGCGAGTCCATCGCAGATAATTCAGAATATGCTGGATGAATTCAGCAAGAAGTTTACTGACGAGATGGCAGAACGCGCTGCGGAGCTGAATATGTCTGTGGACGATGTGGTAATACTCGCTTCTATGATAGAGCGTGAAGCGAAGACAGATGATTTTACTAAAGTGTCCGCGGTGTTCCATAATAGACTTAACAATGGAATGAATTTGGAATCATGTGCTACGCATCAATACTTTATGGGTGAGAATAAACTCGTATGGACGTCTGAGGAATTAGCGGTTAGCTCGCCGTATAATACGTATTTGAATTCCGGGCTTCCTGCGGGGCCGATTTGCAACCCGGGCAATGATGCGCTTATGGCAGCTCTCTATCCGGATGAAGAAATGCTCAGAGACGGATATCTGTACTTTTGCTTGGGCGATCCGAACCAAGGTACGCTTTATTTCTCCAAGACTTTGGAGGAACATAATGCCTATAAAGCTCAGTATCAGAGCTTATGGCGGCAACATGACGCACAACAGGAGAATTGACAATTATGAACGACGTTTCAAATAAAAAAATAGTTCCCGAGCTTCTTGCACCCGCAGGCAATATGGAATGCCTGCGCACTGCGGCTTATTTCGGCGCAGACGCGGTTTATGTAGCGGGGAAAGCTTATGGTCTGCGTGCTTTTGCAGATAATTTTAATTACAATCAGCTCGCAGATTCAGCTGAGTTTCTGCACAAAATGGGTAAAAAGCTCTATGTCACAGTTAATGTATTAATGCGCAATGCTGATTTGCCCGGATTGCCGAAGCATTTGTCGAAATTGAAAGAAGCCGGAGCAGACGCCGTTATTGTATCTGATCCGGCGGCGGTTTTAATGGCGAGGGAAGCCGGTCTCGAAGTGCATTTGAGTACACAAGTCAGCACGGCGAATGCCGTAAGCGCACGTTTCTGGTATGAGCAAGGCGTTAAACGCGTAGTGCTGGCGAGGGAGCTCAGTCTTAAAGAAATTAAGCAGATAAGAGAAGAATGTCCCCAGGATATGGAAATAGAGGCGTTTGTACATGGAGCGATGTGCATAGCATATTCCGGCAGATGCCTGCTTTCCAGTGTACTCACAGGGCGCAGCGGAAATAAAGGCGCATGTGCGCAGCCTTGCCGATGGGAGTATACTATTCACGAAAGCGCATACCCTCATGAGTATTTTCCCATTGAGGAGGACGAGCGCGGGACGTATATCTTAAATTCGCGTGATTTGATGATGATAGATCATATACCGGAGCTTGCGGACAGCGGGATTATTTCTTTTAAGATAGAAGGAAGGATGAAGTCTGCGTTTTATGTCGCGAGCGTTGTGAGCGCGTACAGAAAAGCGATAGACGCATATTTGGCGGACGAGCCGTGTGATCCGACTCTGGCCGACGACTTGCGCCTTTCCGGCACACGAAGCTTTACTACAGGCTTTTATTACGGAAACCCGCGTGCATCGGGTCAGGATGTTGAAAAAAAGCTCGGAGGCAGAAAGTACACATTTTGTGCGCTGATTCTGGACGGTGAAGCTCCTGATGGAATGATTTATATAGAGCAGAGAAATAAATTCAGCTTGGGCGAAGAGTTAAACATACTTTCTCCTAATATGCCGGCGCGCAGCTTTAAAATAACAGATATAGTGAATATGGAAGGAGAAAATCAGATAACCGCTCCGCATCCACAGCAAAGGCTGTATATAAATTGTCCGTACAAGCTCTCGGCGGGGGATATGCTCAGGCGTTTGGATGATTGAAATGCAATTCGAATATAAAATAAAATACTCTGTCAGAAGAAATATTACGATTAAAGTAAACAGAGACGAAACTGTTGAGGTGCGCGCTCCGCACGGAACGCCGGCAGCGTTTATAGATGGTTTCGTCTCTGCACATGAAGGCTGGGTGCTTAATACTCTCGATAAGGTCAAAGAACTAAACGAAAAAAAGGGAAAGCCGGTATCCAGGATTTTCTTTTTAGGTGAAGAATACGGCGTGAAATTCGGAGGGAAAAGCGTAGAGTTTGACGGTCGTAAGTTTAAACTGCCGGAGGAAAATTCGCGCGCGTATGTCGCTATGTGGATGAGAAGAAGCTCAGAGTCGATTTTTTCGGAAAGAGTTGAGTATTTTGCAGAGGCGATGGGTGTGACTCCAATTGCTGTTAAAGTTACGAATGCGCGTACGCGTTGGGGCTCGTGCAGTTCAAAAGGCAGTATAAATCTGAGCTGGCGGCTGATAATGGCGAGGGGAGAGCTGATAGATTATGTTGTCGTACATGAGCTGGCTCATCTGAGCGAGATGAATCATTCAGATAGATTTTGGAAGATAGTTGGACAATATATGCCGGATTATAGAGCTCTGCGCTCAGAACTTGCCGATTTTGGCAGAATGCTTGAGAGTGAAGGATGGATGGAAAATTAGCAAAATAAAATGGAGACGCCGACAAAAGCGTCTCCATCAGAGGAAGAAAATATATACACGTCTACACTCGTCAGCATGTAAACGGTACAAACTAAATTTCTGTGCTCTCTAAAGCACATTTATATTAAACCACAAAAGGCGAATAAATTCAACCCTTTTTTGCAAAATTCACTAAATATACATACAAAAGGAATTAATGAAAAAACACGTGGAAATAGAAAGTCAAATTAAGGATTTTATTGGAAAATATAGTATAAATCTGGATTATGATCAAATGCGCGCTATGTCTCGGACACATGGAAATACTCTTGTGCTCGCCGTGCCGGGCAGCGGAAAAACGACAATGCTGATGTGCAGGACCGCATATATGGTCAGATGCTTAGGAATAGATCCGAGGAGTATATTAGTTGTAGCGTACAATGTCTCAGCTGCTCAGGACATGCCCGCCAGATATGAGCGGATGTTCGGATATATTGACGAAGGGCTTTCTTTTAAAACTATACATGCTTTCGCCCGCAGCGTGATTTTAAAATACAATTCTCAACCGTTTAGGCTGATAGAGAGTATGACGCCTGCGCTTCTTGAAATCTATAAATCATTTTATGACAAAGCTCCTTCTGACGATGAAATAAGCGATATATCGGGAGGGATAACATACGTTAAGAATATGATGCTGACAGACGAACAGATTAAAGAGAGCATTGACATATCCGGTGTTGACTTTTTAAAAATATATAAAGCTTATGAACAGTATAAAAGAATTAATCGCCTAATGGACTTTGACGATATGCTGAAATTTGCTCTGACAATTCTCAGAAGCAAGCCGAATATAGCTGAATATTACAGAAGCAGGCTATCCCATATCTGTGTAGACGAAGCTCAGGATGTGTCACTTTTGCAGCACAGACTGATATTTGAGCTTGCTAAAGGCAAAAGCATGTTTATGGTCGGAGATGAAGACCAGAGCATATATGGGTTTCGCGCGGCGTACCCCAAGGCTTTGCTCAGATTCAGAGACATATATCCAGACTCAGAGCTGTTTTATATGCAGAATAACTATAGAAGCACCGCTCCTATAGCAAACGCCGCGGCTGATTTTATTGCTACCTGTAAAAACAGATATAATAAACACATGAATGCCGTGAGAGGCGAGGGAGAGCCTGTGGATTTTCTGGAGTTTTCCACGATTCGCTCTATGGCTGAACATATTGCTGAAGCTGCGCGGCACGGGGAGGTCGCTGTGCTTTACAAAAATAACAGCTCTGCACTTCCTATTGCAGACTATCTGGAAAAAAACAACATTCCTTTTAAAGTGAGAGGAAGCAAAACAGATCATTTTACTGACGAGGTTTCGCGCGATATAAAGTGTTTTTTGCGGTTGGCTAAAGATGCTTCGGATACGGCTGCATTTTCACGCATATATTACAAGCTGTCCGTGCCTATAGGGAAGGATAAAATGCGCAAAGCAGTCGGCAGAGGGGGAAATGTATTTGACTCTCTGACGGCTTTGGATAAGGAGAAAAGATACTCCGGAAAAATAAAATCGCTCAAACGTAAATTTAATTTTCTTAAAAGTATAGAAAGAGCAGATGAAGCGTTAGATTATATAATAAATGATATCGGATATGGAGCATATGTAGATAAAAGAGCCGCTCGAAGACGTGACGCCATGCGCCAAAAGCTGAATGTGTTAATGCAGATATCGCGAGGCGGCATGACGCCGGATGAGCTGCAATATAGATTTGAAGTATTGGAGAAGCTGCTGGAGGACGGAGGCTGCGACATAGAAAATAGCAATTTAACGCTTTCTACGATTCATTCAGCCAAAGGACAGGAATTTGAAAGAGTCTGTATGGTAGATGTCGTGGAGGGTATACTGCCCGAGGAAAATAAAACCGCCCCCGGAGAGGAGGCGGATAATGAAGAAGATAAACGGATATTCTATGTAGGAATAACGCGTGCCAAAAACAAATTGGAAATATTATCTCTCACAGGCAGAGAAAAAGTTTATCCTATATCTCGCTATCTTCGGATTATGAAAAAGACTATCGAAGGGGAGTCGGAGCCCCAGACAGAAGAATACCGCGAGGGGAGCAGCGTAGAACACAATCTGTTTGGACGGGGATTAGTGTTGAGCATAGATGATGGAATTGCATTAATAGATTTTGAAGGCTTAGGAAAGAAGCGGATAAGCCTCGCCCATTGTAAAGCCATGCGTGTAATATAGAAAGTATTACATAGAAAATACAATCCCAAGTACGGCAGATATGGCAATGAAAATTATCGGATGCCATTTTAATTTATATATAGCGATGAAAAATACCGCTGCCATTATGACCTTTCCCCAGTCAACCATAGCCAGAAGAGAGCTTATACCCGCGGAGACGTCGAACCCAAGACCTGTACCTAATGCCGCAGCGATAACAGTCAAGCCGGCCGCTGCGATGAGCGCGGTAGATGTAGGACGCAATACGTAAAATGCAGATTCGACTACAGGGGATTCCTTGAATTGATTTAAAACTTTTGCTATAATCATAATTATTATAACAGATGGGAATACAAGCGAAAATGCCGAAAGTATTGCTCCGGGGATACCGGCGGTGATGTACCCGACATAGGTTGACATATTTATCCCGAGAGGCCCGGGTGTAGCTTCGGATATGGCGATCATGTTCAGCACGTCGGAGGATGTATACCAACCTGTCCTTGCGCCTATGTCATATAGAAAGGGAAGAGTGGCCAGGCCGCCGCCGACAGAGAGCAGGCCTGTAATCATAAATTCATATATCAGTCTGAATATCATTTAGCTGCTCCTTTCTTGTTTTTTAAAGACAGAAGTGCGCCGAATACCGCAGCAGCCACGACCAACAAGGCAGTTGGGATTCCGGTGAACAGAGAAAGTGCGAGGACTATGGCAAAGATAATTATGCACAGCTTGTCGACAAACGCTTTCTTTGCGAATTTTAATACGGCCTGTATAATAAGAACACAGACACAGACGCGAACGCCTGCCAAAGCGTGACCTACAGCGGGAATGTCTGCAAAATTAGTGAGAAAAGCAGTTATTATGCAAATTATAATTATCGACGGAGCGATCATGCCGAGCGTTGCAAATATTCCGCCGAGTACGCCTTTTCTGTTGCAGCCTACGAATGTAGATGTGTTTACGGCTATGATGCCGGGTGTGCATTGACCTATGGCGAAATAGTCCATAAGCTGCTCTTCAGTTATCCATTTTTTGTTGTCTACCAATTCGCGCTGCAAAAGAGGAAGCATGGCGTAGCCTCCGCCGAAAGTGCAAACGCCGATTTTGGCAAACGTCCAGAATAATACGGCTAATTCTCTCATGATTGTAGTTTCAGATCCTTTCTGTGCTTGACTTTTACACCGTACTGTCATAAAATACTTATGGAGAGACAATGTAATTACTGCATTATTACATCTAAATTATACTCTGTTTGCATAATATGTCAAGTCTCTTTCGGAGGTTATAATGAATTTTAGGAATTTACAGTGCTTTGTCACTGTTTTGGAAAAAGGTAGCTTTACACGCGCAGCGAAAAAGCTCAATATGCCGCAATCTTCTGTCAGCCGGTATATTATAGCGCTGGAAGAGGAATTGGGGACTAAACTGCTGCATCGCGGGGCAAAAAGTGTACAGGCGACGGATTCGGGCGTTGTTCTTTATAGCAAAGCTAAAGATATACTCTCCATGATGGAGGATACAAAATGCAGATTTACTATGGGAGACAGCACAAGACTGCGTTTGGGAATGACGTCGTCTGTGGCGTCCTCTCTGTTGGGAAAGCGAATACATATTTTCTGCAAGAGGTATCCTAACGTAGAGTTTGAGGTAATGGAGGGAAACACTTATGATCTTTTGGAAAAAATCCGGAGAGGTATAATAGAAGTAGCCGTCGTTCGCACTCCGTTCAGCACAGAAGGTCTTGTATGCTCGTTTCTATCGCCTGAGCCTTTTGTAGCGGCGGGCATAGCAGAGATGATAGATGATTTACCTGATCCGGCAGGAGCGGAGGATCTGACTGACATTCCGCTGATCTACTATCGCAGATATGAAAGCATAATTTCTTCTACTCTGCAAAGATATGGCGCGACTCCGAAATGTTTTTGCAAAAGCGATGATGCGCGGACCTGCCTTCATTGGGCCAGAGCGGGTCTCGGCGTTGCAATAGTTCCCATGTCTGCTGCTGTTGGAGGAGATTTGCCTTATAAAGTTTTGGAGGAAGAAAGTTTTAAATCGTCTATTGCAGCTGTATACAGACGGGATTCGGAAGTATCTGACGCTGCTGAATATCTGACCTCGCTTTTTTCAAGAGATGAACGCTGAGCGATTTGAGGTGTTGTTAGTATGCTGCTTATAAAAAATGCGAAAATAATTACTTTGGAAGAAACTGATTATGAATGTGCCGATATACTTATAAAAAACGGCAGAATTGCTAAAATCGGAAAAGACATATCGTCAGAAGATGCGGAAAAATTTGATGCTGCCGGATTGACCGCAATCCCCGGTATAGTAGATTCTCACTGTCATATAGGAATGTGGGAAGATGGTATAGATCAGGAAGGAGCGGATGGAAATGAGTCTACTGAACCTATAACTCCTGAGCTGAGGGCGATAGACGCTATAAATCCTTTGGATCGCTGCTTTGAGGAGGCGCGAGAAGGAGGAGTAACGACAGTAGTTACAGGCCCCGGTAGTTCTAATGTTATCGGCGGGCAGTTCTGCGCTATGAAAACGGCAGGGGTCTGTGTAGATGAAATGGTTATAAAAGCTCCGGCGGCTTTGAAGATGGCTTTAGGAGAAAATCCTAAAGGAGTGTACGGAGAGCAGAAAAAAGCCCCCAGTACGAGAATGGCGACTGCGGCTCTGATGCGTGCGGCTTTTATCGAAGCGCAGGAATATCAAAAGGATAGAGAGAGCGAAGACGGCGCAGCTCGAGATTTAAAGTACGAGATATTGGTTTCTGCGCTAAAAAGAGAAATACCCGTTAAGGTTCATGCTCATCGTGCAGATGATATAATGACTGCGATTAGAATAGCAAAAGAATTTGATTTGGATTTATCTATAGAACACTGCACCGAGGGGCATTTGATACCGGAATACATTAAAAGGTCAGGAGCCAGGGTATTCCTCGGGCCTCTTCTCAGCGATAGGTGCAAGCCGGAGCTGAAAAATCAATCTTTGGAAGCGCCGCGGATACTTTATGAAAACGGTATTGAATTTGCTTTGATGAGTGATCATCCGGTACAAATAACTCAGAACCTGCTTATGACAGCGGCAGTGTGCGTCAGGTATGGACTGCCGGAGAGAGCCGCGCTTGAATCTATAACGATTAATGCTGCAAAAGCTTGCAGGATCGAGGACAGAGTAGGATCGCTGGCTGAGGGAAAAGACGCAGACATAGTGCTATTCGCAGGGGACCCTTTGGATGTGCGGACGCGCATAGAAGCAGTATTTATAAATGGAGAAAGAGTAAAGTAAAAAATGACCCCCCTGGGGTCTTTTTTGTTTTGAACAGATAATTAGTGTTACAGTTTTTTAAAGTGAAATAC
>UQXU01000054.1 GCA_900545085.1 uncultured Eubacteriales bacterium | reverse complement strand
TTAATTATAACCTTATGAGTGAATAATACACTAAAATTATAATTGAATCAAGATTATAACGGCATTATTGTTCACGATATAATGTAAATTGACAAAATAGGAGATAAATGAACGTATTTAAAGAAATTCTGTCTGATTACGGCAGAGAAAAAGCAGAGATGATGGAGAGATATTGGGGTATAGTCGCCAAGACTAACCAAACTTTAAATCTCACGAGAATTACAGAACCGGAAGAAGTTGCGAAAAAGCATTTTTTAGATTCTCTCAGCGTACTGAATATAGCTGATTTAAGCACAGGCAGAATATTAGACATTGGCACCGGCGCGGGTTTTCCCGGCGTGCCGCTGTCGATATGTACGGGAAATGAAAATATAACTTTATTGGATTCATCGAGAAAGAAGATAGAGTTTGTAAAGAATGCTTGCGCAGAATTAGGCATAAATGTCAAGACCCTAAACGCTCGTGCAGAAGATTTAAGCAGTAATCAAAGAGACAGCTATGATTATATAGTGAGCAGAGCTGTAGCTGAGCTGAGAATACTGATTGAGATAGCCATACCTCTGCTAAAGAAGGGGGGAGTGTTCTTTGCGTATAAGAGAAACAGCGAATCTGAGCTGATGAACGCAGGGGGCGCTATAGAAAAGCTGGGTGCGGAGCTGATAAGAACATATGATACAGGAATAGAGGATCATGTAATACTTTGCTTCGAAAAAAAGAGAGAAACTGATAAAAAATATCCAAGGCGGTACGCACAAATAAAATCTAAGCCGCTTTAGAATATAATGTCTCAACTGCCCGCTCATTTATTGAGTGGGTTTTTTATATGACTATAAATTCCCCGGGGAATGAAAAAATAGGAAATATACGACACTATAACAGAAATCTTTTAAAATAAAAGGGGTAATTTTGTGAAAAACGGGTATGGCAGCTTAGTGCAAAAAAATAACGGTTTAGTCGATTTTTATGTTCTTTCATCTATTATTGTACAAATATTGGTATAATTGAAAAATATCATTGACAATGTCCTATTTGTATGGTTAAATAATATTGCCGATAGAAAATATGAGGAGATAATTAATATGGGGTTTAGTTACAAATGAATAAATTAGAAGGTGCAAGTGCATTTAAAAGGGAAGTAAGTAGCATCCCAATATCTAAAATAAAGACTAATCCGTATCAGCCAAGAAAGTTTTTCTCAGAGAATGCAATAAAAGAATTAGCGCGTTCTATACGTGAAGTAGGTTTGTTACAGCCTATTACACTGCGTTCTACGGCATCCGGATATGAGCTTGTCGCCGGAGAGAGAAGACTGAGAGCATGTAAGATGTTGGGAATGAAGGAGATAAGCGCAATCGTCGTGCCGAATATGCGTGAATGTGAAGCGGCTTTATTGGCGATGATAGAAAATTTACAGCGCGAAGATTTGCATTTTCTAGAGGAAGCAGAGGGTTATCAATCATTGATGAGGCAGCATGGTTTGACTCAGGAGGAATTGGGACGCAGATTGTCTAAAAGTCAATCATGCATCGCTAATAAAGTTCGACTGCTGAGACTGCCTCGCAGCATAAAAGAAAAAATAATTTCATATCAATTAACAGAACGCCACGCAAGAGCTTTGATGAGACTTCCGGATGAATCCCTTCAAAATAAAATAGCAGACAGAGCCGGACGAGAAGGATTGTCAGTTATGGCGACGGAAAATCTCGTTGAACAAGAGCTGGCGCGGATATACGTTTCCGAGGATGATACCCAGCGTAAAGTTAGATGTCATTTGGGCCACACTATATATCTCAATTCTATTCGTCATACTATAGAAAAAATTCGCGGATGCGGTGCAGAAATCGACGTAGTTCGTGAAGATAAACCCGATAAAGTTGTACTGACTATTGAAATACCTAAAGTCGGAGGAAGAGGTCACTGCTTGCCGCGCAGAAGTATTTGACAACAATAAATTGTTAGGAGGTGTTTCGTCAACAGATAAATATACATAAACAGGTAGTTGTTATACTTTGCATCTTTGCTCTTAGATTTTAAATTATATCGGCGAAGATGAAACGCAAAATCAGAAAGGAAGCAGGCTATCGTCGGGCGATTGCGCTCGGCGATTTTGTTATATGAGCGTTTTCACGTGAAAATGTGCGAAAAATGTATTTCCGATAGTAATTAATAGACCGCAAATGCTATTGCAAAATATGCTCTTAGCTGGTATTATATTAGTTAAGATAGAGGGTGAGTGAATGGGCAGAATTATTGTAATAGCAAATCAAAAAGGCGGAGTAGGAAAAACGACAACATCTATAAATACAGCCGCCTGCATATCAGAACTAGGCAAGAAAGTATTGCTTATTGATGTAGATCCACAGGGGAATTGTACCACAGGTCTGGGTATAGATAAGCGTGCACTTCAGCAATCGGTGTATCACTGTATAATAAACGAAGATGACCCAAATGATATTACCATTCAAATAAGCGAGAATCTATGGCTTCTCCCCTCGAGCATGGCGCTCGCAGGTGCGGAAGTTGAGATGGTCAATATGATAGGCAGAGAGATGCTTCTAAAAGCCGTCATCGCTAAAATAAGGGATGAGTATGATTTTATAATGATAGATGCTCCGCCCTCTTTAGGGCTTTTGACGATAAATGCTTTGAGCGCTGCTGATGAGGTCATAGTTCCGATACAGTGCGAATTTTACGCTCTCGAGGGTTTGACACAGCTGATGAACAGCATACAGCTTGTGAAGAAGCATTTAAATCCAGCTCTGGAGCTGGAGGGCGTAGTTTTGACTATGTTTGACGGCAGGACAAATTTATCTATACAGGTCGTGGAAGAGGTCAAAAAGTATTTCAAAGGAAAGGTTCACAGCGCTATAATCCCGCGCAATGTCAGATTGAGCGAAGCTCCGAGCCATGGCTTGCCCATTTCGCAATATGATAAGAAATGTGCAGGTGCGGCTGCGTATGCTGATCTGGCGCAGGAGATACTCGAAATGGAGGAAGAGGAATGAAATCTAAAGGATTGGGCAAGGGACTCGGTGCGCTTATAGCTCCTGATCTTCCTACAGGGGTTTTGGAGCTGAAAGGAGATACTGATAACTTTGATGGTGAGAAAATATACGAAATACCTCTCGATAAAATAGACAGATACGAGAGTCAGCCCAGAGAGAGCTTCGACGACGACGCCTTGGGGGAATTGGCGGATTCTATTAAAGAGCACGGGCTTTTGCAGCCTATTATAGTTTCTGTCCATGGCGACAGATACAGGATAGTCGCAGGCGAGCGGAGATTCCGCGCTGCGATGCTGAATAAAATGCCAACCATACGCGCTATAGTCAGAAGCTATGACGAAAAAAAGACTTTTGAAGTGGCTCTGATAGAAAACCTTCAGAGGGAAAATTTAAACTCAATAGAAGAAGCCAAGGCTCTGAACGAACTTAAAGAAAAGTATGGTCTGACGTTAGATCAAATATCTAAAACTATCGGGAAAAATAAGACGACGATATCAAACAGCATGAGACTTTTGAATCTCCCCGCTGAGATAATCAGCGAGGTGGAATCGGGCAGAATATCCGCAGGGCATGCACGCGCTCTTCTTGGGCTTTCTGACACCGAAAAGATGAAGGAACTTGCGAACGATATAATAGAGCTTAATCTCAGCGTCAGAGAAGTGGAAGCGAAGGTCAGCGAAATTGTCAGCGCAGATAACAACGAGAATAAAGTACAAAAACGCGCCAGAGGCAAACGCAACAACGCTTTTCCGGAGGCAGAGTCTGATCTGTCGGATAAATTGGAGATGAAAGTTGTAATAACGGGAACGAGGGAGAAAGGAAAAATAATAATTAATTATAACAGTGAAGAGGAAGTAGAAGCGCTCATAGCAAAAATAAAATCAATAAGCGAAAAATAAATAAACTGACACCCAATGCGTCCGAAGTTTTTTCAGAGTTTTAATATGCATTGCGGTGTTTTTTATTTTCAGGAAAGTCCCGCGTAGGATAAGCATATTATTAAACAGCGGAAAAAGCAAAAGAGCTTACAAAAACGCAAAATAAAAATATATTAATTATATTAATAAGGAAGGAAAAATGCAAACATATATATTAAAACCCAGAGATACTCTGGCGTCGCTTTCTGCGCGTTTTGGCGTTCCGGTGTGCATGATAGTCAGAGCGAACGGAGGGATAAAATTATCCGCCGGAGCAAAGATAAAAATTCCTCCGGACAATTTTTGCGAGACGGGCGCGTACAGGACGATAAAGCAAGGCGAAACGCTGCTCGATATTGCGCGGGAATGCGGAGTTACTCCCCTTGCAATAATGCGCAAAAACGGACTTTCTCCCGGAAGCGGGATTCGGGAGGGAATGCTCATCGCCGTGCCTGAGCCGCCCGCAGGCGTGAGAGTTTACACATGCCGAGCTACGGACACTATAGAAAACTTGGCAGAGAGAGAAGGCGTAAGCGTTAAAATGCTCAGAGAGCTGAATCCGGGTGTGAATCAGGTCTATGCCGGAGCGCAGATTTATCTGCCGCGCAATAGCTCCGTCACTTCTTCTTTTTTTTGAAGGCGCATATGAGTTTTATTACTCCTGCGATTATGAGTGCGCCGCCCATTATTTTTCGGAGCAGATCCCCCTCCATTATGCTGGCAATATACGCGAAGATAAGCGACGCCGGCAGCCCCGTCGCGCAAACTTTCAGAGCCAGCTTTAGGTCAATTCGCTTTGCTTTCGCGTGGAAATACAGCGCGCCGGCAGACATGGGCAAAAATGCGAGCAGGCAGAGCGCCTGAGCGGTGTGCTGTTCCGCGCCCATCAGCACGAGAGCAGGTATGAGGACTATTCCGCCGCCCATGCCCATGCCGCCTATTACGCCGAACGCTGCGCCTACGAGTGCTTCCAGCATTATTTTCTCCTTTCGTGCTTTAAAATTTTTGTCATTTAAAATTATTTATACAATTTAAAACAGCATACGCACGCCTGATGCAGTGATTATCAAAGCGAAGAGCACTTCGGTGAATTTCCCTGACAGCTTACCTAAAAGCAGCGCGCCGATTATTCCCCCGACCAATCCGCCCGCGAGCAATAAAAAATGCTGCGTTTCAAAGGACGCACTTCCCGTGAGAAAATATATGGCTGCGCTGGCTATGCAAAGCGGCAAAATGACTGCAATAGAAGTCGCGTGCGCTTTTTTTTGTTCCAATCCCAGATGAGAAAGAGCGAAAACCGCAACTATCCCTCCGCCTGAACCCAGCAATCCGTTAATCGCGCCGACAAAGCCGCCCGCGAGCAGCTGGCGTAAGGTTTTGTGTTTATTTACTGAATTTTTCATTTAAAACTCCGAGTATTATATGCTAAATTATATGACTGTCTCTTTGCAGTCTTTGAAGTATAGTCTGTCCAATATTCAAAATAAAATAAGCCATGTAAACAAAGCAATTTACCATATAATAATAAAAAAATGAACAAATTGTGAATGAAATTTGCAATACAAAGTCAATTATGTGAGTTCCAAAAAATAATTGAAATGACGCAAACGATTAAACTTTATGCGAAATTTGGGAAAACAATGAAATTTTATATGTAGACATATAGATTTTCATCTATTTTGTTACAAAAATAACATATTGAATTTGAATAGTTGATGCGATATAATTAATCTGAATCCATAAGGCTCAATGATGAGACTCGTCACTATTTCACTATTATTAAAATTAATATTGGAATTATTTTAACAAAAAGGCTCTGAATTGCAGCCAAAATAAGCGGAGGTAGAAAGATGGGAAATCTTACATTCAAAGGTGGGATTCATCCGCTTCCCAAGCTTCATCACGGAAAGGGACAGACCAAAGGCCTGGCGATAGAGGCATTGCCGGCTCCGGCGGAAGTCTCTATCCCCGTCAGTCAGCACGCGGGCGCACCCGCAAAGCCTATTGTAAAAGTAGGCGACACAGTTACTGTCGGTCAGATGATAGCAGAGGCAGGCGGGTTTGTAAGCGCACCTGTCCATGCGAGCGTCTCAGGGAAGGTTACTAAGCTAATAGCTAAACCTAACAACCTGGGCAAAGACGTTTTGAACATCGTAATCGAAAACGACTTTGAAAATACGCTCTGCGAGGACGTAAAGCCTAGAGGTGATCTCGATCAGCTCACTCCCGATGAGATCAAGAAGATAATTGCTGACGCAGGCTGTGTGGGTATGGGCGGCGCAGGCTTCCCGACTCATGTAAAACTCAGCCCGCCGCCGGAAAAGACGATCGACGCAGTTATCATAAACGGCGCGGAGTGCGAGCCTTTCCTCACGGCGGACCACAGGCTGATGCTCGAGCAGCCCGAGACTATAATCTTCGGACTTAAAGCAGTCATGAAGGTTCTCGGAGTAAAATCGGGCTACATAGCCGTAGAGGACAACAAGCCCGACGCTATCGAAGCGTTGAACAAGGCTCTCGATACGCCTGAGATTACTGTTAAAGTAATGCAGACGAAATATCCTCAGGGCTCTGAGAAACAGCTGATAGATACAATAACAGGTCGTCAGATCCCCTCGGGCAAGCTGCCGATGGACGTAGGCGTGGTGGTTGTTAACGTATCGTCCGCACGTGCGATTGCAAACGCGATTAAGCTCGGAAGACCGAATATCGACAGAGTCGTTACAGTCACGGGAAGCATAAACAAACCGGCAAACCTGCTCGTGCCGATTGGGACTAAGATACAGGACGTGGTTGACTATTGCGGCGGTTTCAAAGAAAACACGGCGCGTATAGTATCCGGCGGCCCTATGATGGGTCAGGTAATGGTGGATACGGAAGGTCCAGTCACAAAGACTACCTCCGGCATACTCGGCCTCGATGAAAATCTCGTGGCTCACGGCAAGCTCTATTCCTGCATGAGATGCGGAAAATGCGCTTCTGTATGTCCGATTCATCTCCAGCCGTACTTCATCTCGGCGGCGGTAGAAAAGAACCTTTTTGAAACTGCGGAGAAATATCATGCTATGGACTGTATGAGCTGCGGATGCTGCTCTTATGTTTGTCCGGCGAACCGTCCTCTCGCGCATCTGATCCGTGTCGGAAAAGATCAGATTGCTGCGGCGAGAAGAAAACAACAGCAAAAACAGTGAGGAGGTAAGAAAATGGCTGGATATTCATTGGCGTTTTCGCCTCATGTATCGGATAGCAGAACAGTAACGAGTGTAATGCGCGACGTCATAATCGCTCTTTTACCTGCGACGGCATGCGCTATTTACTATTTTGGACCGAGTACTATCCTTACGATAGTTCTCTCCATAGCGGCTGCAATGGCGACAGAGGCGTTAATCCAAAAGCTTTGCAAAAAGCCTGTAAGTATAAACGATTTATCAGCAGTTATTACGGGTCTGCTGCTCGCGCTGAATCTGCCCGCGGGATGCCCATGGTATCTTCCGGTGTTCGGCTCGGCATTTGCAATTGCAATAGCTAAACAGTGCTTCGGAGGGTTGGGCGGAAACTTCGTAAACCCTGCGCTGGCGGGCAGAGGTATGCTTATGGTCGCATGGCCTGTAGCCATGACTACGTTCTATCAGGTAGGTCAGGTTGGCGTAGAAGGCATGACGACGGCTACTCCTCTAGCGATTATCAAAGGCACTTCTGAAGGCATACTGCCCAGCGTAGCCGATATGTTCCTCGGGAACACGGCCGGCGTTATGGGCGAGACATGCGCTCTTGCTCTTATTATCGGCGGTATATATTTGATTGTACGCCGCGTAATTAGCTGGAGAATACCTGTGATATACCTCGCTACTGTAGCGGTATTTATATTTATCGCCAGGGGCGCGGGCGCTGTTCCGCAGCATCTCTTCTCAGGCGGTCTGATGCTCGGCGCTATATTCATGGCGACGGATTATGTCACATCCCCGACTAACCCATCGGCTCAGATTGTATACGCGCTGGGCTGCGGTGTCATTACGTGTGTTATCAGACTTTTCGGCGGGTATAGCGAGGGTGTTTGCTTCTCGATTCTGCTGATGAATCTGGCTACTCCGCTTATTGAGCGTGCGCTCAAGCCCAAGCTCTACGGGGAGGTCAAAGCAAAATGAAAGATGTATTAGTAACTACGCTGAAGCTTTTTATAATCTGCGCTATCGCGGCGGCTCTGCTCGGCGTTGTATATCAGGTTACTGAAGAACCTATCGCTACGCAGCAGCTCGAGGCCGCCAACGCCGCCAGGATGGAAGCTCTGCCCGATGCGGTCGATTTTGAAGAATTCGACGCAGAAGCTATTAAAGCAGATGAAAACTTTGCTATAGTAGATGAAGTTTATATCGGCAAGGACGCGAGCGGCGAGGACGTGGGCGCGACTGTAAAAGTTACGACAAAGGGCTTTGCGGCAGGACTCGAATTGACGATAGGCATCAGCAATGACGGGACAGTAACAGGCATGCGCGTAAACTCTCATGGAGAAACAGCGGGCCTCGGCGCAAACGCAACGAAGCCTGAATTCTACGAGCAGTTCAACGGCATGGCGGCTGACGGAAGCCTCGCGGTCACAAAAGACGGCGGCGAAGTAGTCTCTCTCACAGGCGCGACGATAACATCCCGCGCAGTGACAGACGCGATCAACGTCGCTGCAAACTGCTACAGTCAGTATGTGGCTGACGCAGCATAAAGGGGGAAAAATCGAATGAATCCTTTGAAAATTATCAAAAATGGCATAATCGATGAGAACCCTACGTTTCGCCTTGTGCTCGGTACATGCCCCACGATGGCGGTCACGACCTCGGTCATGAACGCACTCGGCATGGGCGCGGCGGCGACTTTCGTACTCATTGGTTCAAACATAGTTATATCGGCGCTCAGAAATTTTATACCTGACAAAGTACGCATTCCGGCGTTCGTAGTTATTATCGCTTCGTTCGTTACGATTGTTCAGCTTGTGCTCCAGGGCTTCGTACCTTCTCTGTACGATTCTCTCGGATTGTTCATACCGTTGATAGTCGTTAACTGCATAATCCTCGGCAGAGCTGAGGCGTTCGCTTCTAAGAACAGCGTAGGAGCGTCGTTCTTTGACGGATTGGGCATGGGCATAGGTTTTACTCTGGCTCTCTGCATCATATCTTCGTTCAGAGAAATTATAGGCAACGGCACATGGCTTGGTTTGGATCTCTTCGGCGGCGGCTATGATCCTGCACTCATAATGATTATGGCGCCCGGCGGCTTCCTGACATACGGTCTCGTCCTCGCGGGGATGAACTGGATACTCTCCAAGCGCGCTGCGAAGAAACAGGAGGCATAAGACATGGTAAAAATTCTTACGATACTTCTAAGCTCTATATTGGTGAACAACTTCATCATGAGCCGCTTCCTCGGATGCTGCCCCTTCCTGGGCGTTTCTAAGAAGATAGATTCAGCTATAGGTATGGGTCTCGCCGTTACGTTCGTTATGGCGATAGCAAGTGCGTTCACATGGATTATACAACATGCGATACTCGATCCTCTTAATATTGGGTATTTGCAGACTATAGCGTTTATACTTGTAATCGCGGCGCTAGTTCAGCTGGTTGAAATGTTTATAAAGAAGATAAGCCCGTCGCTGTATAAATCTCTCGGCGTTTATCTTCCGCTGATCACGACGAACTGCGCTGTATTGGGCGTTGCAGTCCTCAACATCACAGAGGCGTACAATCTCCTCGAATCCGTAATAAACGGTATCGGCGGCGCGCTCGGCTTTACACTCTCTATCGTGCTTTTCGCAGGTATCCGCGAGAAGATGGAGCTGGCGAATATCGCTCCCAACTTCGAAGGCTTCCCGATCGCACTCGTCTCCACATGCCTGATGAGCGTAGCCTTCATGGGCTTCTCCGGTCTGGTATAAGGAGGACGACATGGTTATAGTATATTCAATAATAGTAATAGCAGTGCTGGGAATAATATTCGGCATAGGTCTGAGCATAGCGGCACAGAAGCTTGCGGTGCCTGTAGATGACAGAGTCGAGCAGGTGCGCGAGCTGCTCCCCGGCGCGAACTGCGGCGGATGCGGCTTCCCCGGCTGCGACGGTTTTGCCGATGCGGTAGTATCCGGAAATGCAAAACCGAACGGATGTCTCGTTTGTTCTGCGGAAAACGCGGCTAAGATAGGCGAGATCATGGGTATGGCTGTAGAAACGGGCGCCAGAAAAGTGGCTAGAGTCATCTGCCAGGGCGGCAACGGCGTATGCGGAAACAAAGGCGAGTATAAAGGCGCGATGGACTGCCGGAGCGCAGCTATCGTAGCCGGCGGTTTCAGAAACTGTTCCGTAGCTTGTCTCGGACTCGGCACATGTGCTTCTGTTTGTAAATTCGGCGCTATAAGCGTAGGAGAAGACGGCGTAGCTAAGGTCAACGAGAAGCTTTGCGTAGGCTGCGGAGCATGCGTAGAGAACTGCCCGGTTCACTCTATAATGCTCGTTCCTGAGGATGCAGAGGCGTACGTAATGTGCCACAATCCGGGTATGGGCAAACCCGTCATGTCAGTTTGCTCCAACGGCTGCATAGGCTGCAAGCTGTGCGCTAAGACATGCCCGAACGGAGCTATCGAAATTGTGAATAATCTGCCTGTGTTCGATTATTCTAAGTGTACAGGATGCGGACTTTGCGCTTCTAAGTGCAGACCGGGTGCGATTGTTTTCACAGGGACTGCAGCTGAAGAAAAGCCCGTCGCTTAAACCTGACGGGATAGGCAAATATATTAAAAAACTAAGGAAGCGAGAGCTATGGAAATAATATTAGCTTCTGCTTCGCCACGGAGAAGGCAGTTGCTCAGCTTATTGACGACTGCCTTTTTGGTGGAGGCGAGCAGTGCAGATGAAACTTCTAGTGAGACAGACCCGCGCAGGCTGGTTTGCGAATTGGCCAGACGTAAAGCTATGGATGTTGCCAAGAGACATAAAAACGCAGTTATAATCGCTGCGGATACTGTTGTTTATGCTTCAGGAGAGATTTTAGGGAAGCCTAAATCTGAAGCTGAAGCAGAGAATATGATTCGCAGGCTGGCGGATAGAACGCATAGCGTATATACCGGAGTTTGCATACTCCGTGCTGATACGAGAGAAATGCTTACTAAAGCGGAACGTACGCTGGTCGAATTTGCAGCGATGAGCGACGATGAAATCGCAATGTATTTGAGCGCGGGAGATCATATGGATAAAGCAGGAGCGTATGGAATACAAGGGTTTGCCTCCAGATTCATACGCAGGATTGACGGCTGCTTTTTTAATGTCATGGGTCTGCCCGTTCATCTTTTATACAATATGGCGAAGGAGATGGGCATAGAGCTGTAATTAAAAATGCAGGCAAAGTTATACGCTAAATTGCAAATGTTGTTATACAGTTCAGTATGAATTGTAAAAGTAATTGCATTTTATCCTTTTATAGCGTATAATATTAATAGACACTTTAGACCCTAAAATTCTATTCAGAGGAAGAAGACATGCACCCAAAATATAAAGCATTACTGGAGTTTTTTAAGGACTATCGTAGAGTGGGCGTTTCTATGTCAGGAGGAACGTGCAGTAACCTTGTGGCTATCGCCGCGGCTGAAGCGCTCGGACCTAAAAATGTAAACGGAATTAATCTTGTATCGGAATTTTTTGCATGGTCAGATAATGAATCCTGTATACGGTTGTGCTCGAAGCTGGGTATGCGGCTGCATCGCCCATCTGTATCTATGCTTAATTATCAGCCTATAGCGAGAAATGATGCAGACCGCTGCTTTTTTTGCAAGCGAATATTAGTTTATTTTTTAAATGAGGTCGCGAGAGATAA
>UQXU01000053.1 GCA_900545085.1 uncultured Eubacteriales bacterium | reverse complement strand
GCCTCTCGTTCACTTGTTGAATGACGGGGCGGTGCCCCTTATTGAAAAAGACACCTGCGGTGATTAAGCCGCAGGCGTTCTTGGGTTTAAGTGTTGCTGACATTGAGTTGCTCTGCAAATTTATTGTAGAGTTCGGGGTATTTCCGCTTCAGCGATATAGGATGATACCCATCATAAGTGACGAAACAGTGTTCACTGGTGCCCTCATATATCAGTGTGCCTTCTTCGTTATAAATTACGTATTCAAAGCTGAAGCGTACGCCGTTAAACTTAGTCAAAGTTACGTGGACGGAAAACAAGTCGTTATAGTGAAGGAAATTTTTAAAATGTCCGCAGGCTGAGATAGCGGGGATAACAACTCCGTTTTTCTCTATGTCGGCATAACTCATTACGTTTTGCTCTACCCACGCCAGACGAGCCTCCTCGACCAGGCGCAAATAATTTGAGTGATGCACAACTCCCATCCTGTCAGTTTCGTAGTAGTGTACTCTGCGTTTGTAGCTCCATGTATCCATTATATTAATTCAGGAATTTATCCAATGTCCTTTCTGGAAAAGCGCGCTTTTCAGCATTATTATTGTCAGAATTATATACTTTTAAACATAATTTGTCAAGAGAAAGCCTAAATGACGAAGCGCAGCCCCCGCCATTCCTCCGCAGCTTGGCGTCCGCTGTGGATATATAACAACTACTGATGAAGAAGAACAATAAACTAAATTCAAATAAAGTATTCGATAGTATCGTCTGCCGTTAGCATTGTATCAGTATTGTAAATTATTACGGCTTCTCTTGATTGGATATCTCCTAATGCGTAGAGGTCTAGTTGTTCGGAATTTAATTTCGACGAAGGCACAATCCTGTTGTGAGAAAACGGAAAGCTATTTGTGATTTGTATTTCATCACATGTTAAATTCGGCATGTAATATGGATCGAAAATATATACATGACTATCCTTTTCTGCTGTGATCAGTACATAATGCCATTCATCGAGATATAATCGCACGACCGCAACTCCGCCTCTGTGCAGGGCGTCGTTTATTTCGCTTTGCTGATCTATTCGCACGTTTCGACCGGATAAATATCGGCTGGATATGCTCAATAGACCTGCAGTCCCGCATCCGTTCAGCCAGTTACTCAGGAACATCATGGCAGCGCATGAGGTGCCGCTTTTTCCCGGCGCTCCGCATGCGCCGTAGCAGTCCAGACAGTACAACATGATGCTGCGTATTATGTCAGGCGGAATTTGTTCGCGATCGAATAGATATATTATTGCGTTCAGCATAGACGTGGGGCCGCAGTCGTATTCTGATATTTGATAATGAAGGGGATTTTTCATGTGTGTATTCCCTTATATTAATTAGAGGTCATTTGCGAGGTATTTTATTACGCACATCTGACAGCCTGTTCAGCGCTTCGTACAGAGTTTCATTCTTTTTAGCAAAGTGCAGACGAATAAGATGGTTCACGTTTTCGCGGAAGAAGCTGGAGCCGGGCACCGCGCCTACGCCGACCTTCTCTGCGAGAAGCTCACAGAATTGCAAATCGCTGTCATAGCCGAATTCGGATATGTCGAGAAGTATATAGTATGCGCCTTGAGGTATGGTATGCCGTATGCCTATTGTGTCCAGTCCGTCTAAGAAGAGATTGCGTTTTTCCGTGTATTTTTTCTGCAAATCCGAGTAATATTCCTCTCCGAAATTCAGCCCCGCAATGGCAGCCTCCTGGAGCGGAGCAGCAGCGCCGACGGTCAAAAAATCGTGAATTTTTTTTGCGGTGTCAATTATGTGCGGCGGAGCTATGATATAACCCAGACGCCAGCCGGTTATGGAATAGGTCTTTGAAAGTGAGCTGCAAGAGATAGTGCGTTCCCACATCCCGGGCAGAGACGACATATAAACGTGGCGGTATGGTTCGTAGATTATATGTTCATAAACTTCATCGGTTATAATAAACGCATCGTATTTTTTAGCTAAATCGGCTATTATTTTGAGCTCGTCATAAGTAAAAACCTTTCCGCTGGGGTTTGAAGGATTGCACAGTATGAGAGCCTTTGGTTTCTGCCTGAAGGCGTCTTCCAGCTCGTTGGGGTCGAAATTAAATGTCGGCGGACGCAGAGGTACGTATATCGGCTCTGCTCCGGAAAGAATTGCATCCGCGCCGTAGTTTTCATAAAATGGTGAAAATACAATTACTTTATCGCCCGGGTCTGCGACTGTCATCATAGCGGCCATCATTGCTTCCGTGCTGCCGCAGGTTACGACTATTTCGCTGTTCGGGTCAATATTGCGGCCTATCAGGCGAGACTGTTTTTTAGCGAGAGCTTCTCTGAAGTTCTGTGCGCCCCATGTTATGGCATATTGGTGAGGTCCGGAATGAGATACTTCTGCGAGACGGTCGAGTATCTCTTTCGGCGGGTCAAAATCAGGAAATCCTTGCGATAGATTGACTGCACCATATTGTAAAGAGACGCGCGTCATTCTCCGTATAACTGAGTCGGTAAAAGTTTCGGTTCTTTTAGAAAGTGTAGGCATAATGTCCTCCGTAATTCAAAGCAATAAAAATATTCTAAAAAATCATATAATCTAAATAGGATTTAATTACATGATACATTTAACCGTAGGATTTGTCAATTTCAAATAAACTATAACCCTGTATAGCTTGCAGCTATAGCAAAACTGACAGTTATAACTATAAAAACAATCCTCTCCATCTGCGATAGAGTAATTTATGCTGGTTTATATAAAGTACAGCAGGAGAAACAAGTTAAACACGAAAAAAGCGTTTCATTCTTTGGTATTCTTTATAGTGAATATTACAGATAAAGCTTATTTGCAAAGAGACCGAGTGTCAGTGTAAAATATATAACAAGCTATTGTATACATATTTTTAGTGTGATAGAATAATACAAGTTAAGTGTTGTACAGCACAGGACGAGTTGCAAATCAAATGAGCAATTTGTCCAAAGTGAAAGAAACTAAAAATGAGGATTCATGTTTATCTGTACATTAAAGGGGAGCGTATGAGAAAAATTTTAGCGTTGATTGGGGCGGCCGCAGCGGCGCTTGCGGGGATACTTGTATTTTTATCGCTGACTAATGACGCTCAATTATCCGAAGAAGAATCGGCTCAAATCCAAACAGGGATTGAGGCTGTCAGGGCTTTGGAATCAAAGAATGTAGCTGATATAGAAAAAAAGATTGAGTCTAACGCCGCCTCTTCCGCAGCAGAATCGGCATCAGCAGAGCCGCAAGCGAGCCAATCCGCGCAGGCAAGTGATAAAAAACCGAGCGAGCGTTTTGCGTCCGCTAACGCAATGGTCTTGGGAGATTCTCAGGCAGAGTCGCTCAGTGGGTATGAAATTCTCAATGACGCGAATGTAGCCGCTAAGATCTCTCAGAGAGTTAAGAATAGCGACGAACAGATAAACAAAGCAATAAGCGCAAATGCTTCAGTAGTTTTTATGACATATGGTGTAAATGATATGGGCATGTATTCAAGCGGCGACGAATTTGCAGAGGAATATGCGAAAAAGCTTGAAAAGCTGAAATCGGGTCTGCCGGACGCTGAAATATATGTCACTTCCGTTTTTCCGGCGTCCGATTCTGCCGCAGCGTCTAACCCCAGTCTTAGCCGAGATATACTTAACGATTATAATGCTGCGCTAAAATCCAAGTCTGAGTCTATGGGTGTTACTTATATAGACTGCAGTGGAATAGTAGAAGAGCAGTATTATGAGCCTGACGGGCAGCATTTTAAGTACAAGATGTATGTGAAATGGGCGAATTTCATGGCGGACAGCGCAGGCTTGTGAGGGACGAAATATGAGATCATGTATGATATGGATAAAAACTGCCCTGATAGTGTGCATTGTGCTGTTTGTTGCGTGGATGCTGATGAGTGGGGAATCTGAGAGCGACGCAGACGTCGGAGCGGTAGAAGCTGCTGTTGCATCAGTTGGATTGGGAAGCATGAAAAAAAGCGACGATCTGACAGTTAAAAAAGTATTCGGCATAAATGCAGGAGACTATGAAGGTGTAGTTTATTATAAAGGCGAAGGCATAATGGATGTCAATGAACTTCTCATAGTCAAACTGAAAAGCGTTTCCCAAGCTTCGGACGTAAAAAAGGCAGCGCAGAACAGATTGGACGAGCAGATAAAAAACTTTACTAACTACGGCACGGACCAAATTGACTTGCTCAATCAAGGCGTTGTTGTCAGCAGGGGGAATTACGTGTTTTACACCGTTTCTGAAAACTCTGATAAACTCAAGTCCGCTTTTGTCGGAGCGTTATAAAGGGAGGCGATACAATGGTTTTTTCCAGCTTGATATTTTTGTTTGCCTTTTTGCCTATAACGCTGATATTGTATTTTTTGGTTCCGAATAAATATAAAAATCTGGTATTGTTAATACTGAGCTTGGTTTTTTATGCTTGGGGTGAACCGATATATGTAATTCTTATGATATTGAGCATGACGTTCAATTATTTCATGGGGAGAGACATAGAATTTAACAGCCGGAATGCGGCGGCAAAAAAGCGAAGCTTGATATTAGCGGTGGCGGTAAATCTTCTTATATTGGGATTTTTTAAGTATTATGGTTTTCTCATAGAAACTGTTAACAGCATATTTTCAACTCATATACAATATAAGAAGCTTGCGCTTCCTATTGGAATATCATTTTATACGTTTCAGACGCTATCTTATATAATAGACGTATACAGAGGCAAAGTGCCTGTTCAGAAAAACATACTCAATTTTAGTTTGTATGTTTCGCTGTTTCCGCAGCTCATAGCCGGACCTATAGTTAAATACATAGATGTGGCGGAGCAGCTGGAAAACAGGAAAGTGAATATAGACATTTTCGGATCGGGCGTGATGTATTTCATCAGAGGTCTGGCGAAGAAAGTGCTGTTGGCTAACAACGTAGGCTTATTGTTTGATGCAATAACCGGGAGTGAAATTGGAGAAATGTCTGTGCTTGGAGCTTGGCTCGGAGCGATTGCGTATACTTTTCAGATATATTTTGATTTTGGCGGATACTCAGATATGGCTATCGGCTTGGGGCGCATGTTCGGATTCGACTTCATGCGCAATTTCAATTATCCTTACATATCAAAGAGTATAACTGAGTTTTGGCGCAGATGGCATATATCTCTGAGCACGTGGTTCAGAGAATACATATACATACCTTTGGGCGGAAACAGAGTTTCAATTCCGAGACATGTTCTCAATATAATGATTGTTTGGTTTCTCACCGGTCTTTGGCATGGCGCCAGCTGGAATTTTGTAGTCTGGGGTCTGTATTACGGAATAATTCTTTTGCTGGAAAAGTATTTGCTGCAAAGTGCGCTGCTCAGGCTTCCGAATATAGTCAGACATCTGCTGACGATGATTGTAGTTGTAATCGGATGGGTGTTCTTCTTCAGTCCGGATATGAGCTATGCAATGAGCTATATAGGCGTCATGTTCGGCGCGGGCGGCGGCGGAATAATCGGAAATATGGGTGCATATTATTTTCTTTCTAATTGGGTCATACTGCTTATATGTGCAATAGGCTCCACTCCGTATGTTCATGCTGCTTTTGATGCTCTGATTTTGAGAACGGAGCGGAAGCATCTCACGATTGCGGTAATCATATATGCAGCGATGTTTGTGGCTTCTGTAGCGTATTTAGTAAGCGCAACGTATAATCCGTTTTTGTATTTTAGGTTTTAGCGGTCATATGGAGGATATGTTATTATGTGTAATATAAAACGGAGAAGAAAACGTAATCCATATATGACAAGACGATACTGGATACACAAGCTGCATACGAGAATTGCGTGTGTAATGCTGGTAATAATGCTGTTTTTTACAGTGGCTAATATTATAAAACCTGACGCTGAATCTTCTGAGAAAGAAAACAGGAATTTAGCGCAGAGGCCGTCTTTTTCTGTATCAGCTGCTGCAGACGGAAGCTTTATGCAGGACTATGAATCATATCAATCAGATCAATTTGTATTCAGAGATATGTGGATGAGTTTGAAAACAAATTTAGATATAATCTCGGGGAAAAGTTATTCGAACGGAGTCTATAGAGGAAAGGACGGTTATTTGATTGAGGACGCCGTTGAGCCTGATGAGAACAACTTAAAAAAGAATATCGGCGCAATTAATTCGCTTGCAAATGAAGATAAATACACGGTATACACATTGATAGTTCCTAATGCGGTTTCTGTAATACCGGATAAGCTTCCGAATTATGCTCCCGTACGGTCGCAGTCTGAAGATTTGGACAATTTCCGAAAGCAGCTTTCGGATGAAGTTAAAGATATAGATGTGTACGACATACTCTCCGATCAGTCTGATAAGCAGCAGTTATATTATCACACGGATCATCACTGGACGACGTATGCCGCTTATTGCGCGTATATCAAGGCCTCTTCTACGTTAGGCATAGACGCGGACAGAGTGAAATACAACTTGTATAAAGTGGCTAATGATTTTGTAGGAACCATGGCGCACACCAGCGGATATACCGGAAAAAAAGATACGGTTGAGGTTTTTTTGCCGAATAATTCCGATGTAGAGTATGTCGTTGATTATGTGGAAAGCCAAACAAAAAGAACCTCGGTCTATGATACAGAAAAGCTGGAGGAAAGTGATAAATATTTGGTTTTCATGGGTGCAAACGAGCCGATAATTGATATAAAAACTACGGCAAAAACAGATAGAAAGCTGATGATTGTCAAGGATTCTTATGCAAACAGTTTTATACCTTTTCTTATTCCGGATTACAGTGAAATAGTGGTAATAGATCCTCGATATTATTACGATGATGTGTATCAGGTGCTGGAGGATAAAGGAATAACTGAAGTGCTGTTTCTATATAACGCTAACACATTTTTTCAGGATTCGGCCATAAGCGGAGTTTTTAATAATTAGCATCTGTAAGAAATATTGTTTTTAAGTTGAAATATTGTTTTCAATTTTTGGCGGAGACTGCGCTGTTTGCAATCATGCCCAGAGCTATAAGCGCTATTCCTGCGAAACCAAGCGCCGACGGCGCAGAATCGCCCAAGAAGATGATTCCGCCGAGCAGTGTGAAAATTACTTCGCCGGATTGAGTAGCCTCGACGACGGCGAGCTGCTTTGCGTTGTGTTTGACAAGATTAGTCGCTTCAAAAAACAGAACAGTAGCGATAACGCCGGAAAACAGCGCGACTATAAATGACTGAATAAGCTGACCGGAGGTGGGAACTCCATGATATATTCCCGAGAACACAGAAAGCAGCGTCCAAAATGGCATGCTGCAAAGAGTCATGCCGAATACGCGCTGTATTGTCGAAAGCTCCGGCGACGCGCAAAGCATCATTTTTCTGTTGCCGAGGGGATATGAGAAGGCGGCTATGATGATTAATGCGAACGCAGTCATTGACGCTGAGTTTTTCATGCAGCGCAGATGCTCAGACTGCAGCAGGAGTATGCCTGCTAGTATGACAATCGAAAAAGTGAGATTCTTTATTGGTATGCGTTTCCCGAATAAAGGTGTGAGAAGTACGCCTGCTGCGATGGTGAGCTGCCATGTTGCTGCAATAAACCAGGATTCTCCGTAGACAGAAGCGAGCGTGAGAGGGGCGTAAAAAAGACCGAACCCGACGGTGCTCCAAAGTATCCAGCCTGCGGGGTTGAGCTTTATGTCATTCAGTATAGGTTTTATCCCGCCGCTCTTTGCTGAAGCGATCCAGAGCATTGGCAGCATGAAAAAATATCTTAGGCTCGCGCTCCATCCCCAGTATCCGCCCGCCAGATTAATGCTTCTGTTGAATACAAAAGTAAAAGCAAAGAACATAGAGGCCAGTATACCGAATATCAAAGCTTTTTTCATGAATGTCTGCTCTTTCGTTATAGGAGTTAAAATACCGATATATTATAGCACTTTTTGTCTATAGTCTCAATACAACAATGCGGCATGGAGATTCTCTGCAACACATAAAATAAAAAGCAGTTTGCAGCTCCGCAAGAAATAAATTATGAAGGAGGATGTATATGAGATATGTGAGTACAGTGCTGTCAGTGACAAACATTGACGCTGCGAGAAAATTTTACGAGAGTTTATTTGGATTAGAGGTATATCAAGATTATGGCAAAAATATTACATTCACTTGCGGATTAGCTCTGCAGCAGGATTTTGATTGGCTTATCAATCTGCCAAAAGAGAGTATACTACGAAGACCAAATGACATGGAACTTGCTTTTGAAGAACAAAATTTTGATGAATTTCTGAACAGGCTGAAGCAGTACCCTAACATTGAATACCTGGGAGATGTTATAGAGCATAGTTGGGGGCAGCGAGTTATCAGGTTCTACGACTTAGACGGACATATAATAGAAGTCGGAGAAGATATGAAAATAGTCGTTCAGCGCTTTCTTGATTCAGGTATGACTATGGATGAAATTTCTGAAAAGATGGACGTTTCTATTGAGGGGTTGGAATTACTATTGAATAATTAGCTTTGTTTTTTGTTAGACAACACATCGAGAGCAACACCCTAGAGATTATTTACCTTTTTTCTATACTGGTATTCGCCGGAAATACATGACATATCAAAAAATAATGTCAATCGTCACTTGACATTAAACATCGAATATAGTAACATAATAGCTGTTAAGTTGCAGTTTTGATTCTGCAAGTTAAAGGCTGTGAAGGGAAAAAAGCCGCTTTCATCGTGTGCAAGAGAACTGCCGGTCGGTGCGAGGCAGTATCGGGTTTGCGGTATAGCTCATCCCGGAGCCGTCGGTCGAAAAGAAAATCTGTCCGAGTAGATTAGACCGGGTTCTCCCGTTATAGAGATCTCACGTTGTTAGACGTGATTGAGTGGGCGTCTGCGCCAAGAAGAGTGGTACCGCGGAGTAAAATATTTTTCTTCGTCTCTTTTATCCAAAATTGTCAAGCATTTTGAGTAAAAGAGTTTTTTTATGCCCGAAATGCGGAAAGGATTATACATGAAAGGTTTTGAAAAGTACACAAGGCAATACTTCCAGCCCAAAGAGATAACTATGGACTGGGCAAAAAAGAGCTATGTAGACAAAGCTCCTATATGGTGCAGTGTCGATTTGAGAGATGGGAATCAGGCTCTTATTATCCCAATGAGCCTGGAAGAAAAGCTTGAGTTCTTTGATCTTCTTGTAAAAGTCGGTTTTAAAGAAATTGAGATAGGTTTTCCTGCGGCCAGCGAAACTGAATATGAATTCTGCCGCACGCTTATAGAACGCAATCTGATACCTGACGACGTAACCGTGCAGGTGCTGACGCAGGCCAGAGAGCATATAATAGCAAAAACGTTTGAAGCGCTCAAAGGAGCAAAAAACGCTATTGTACATCTCTATAATTCTACATCTGTAGCTCAGAGAGAACAGGTGTTCAGAAAGAGCAAAGAAGAAATTATAGAAATCGCAAAGTTCGGAGCTAAGCTGTGTAAGGAGTATAGAGATAAGACTCCCGGGAATTTCAAGTTCGAATACTCTCCCGAGAGCTTCACGGGAACTGAACCTGAGTTTGCTCTGGAGGTTTGCAATGCGGTTTCAGAGATATGGCAGCCGTCTGAAAATGATAAAGTCATATACAACCTGCCAGTTACGGTCTCTCACTCTATGCCGCATGTTTACGCTAACCAAATCGAGTATATGTGCAAGCATCTCAATTACAGAGAAAATATTATAGTATCACTTCATCCGCACAACGACAGAGGCTGCGCTGTGGCTGACAGCGAGATGGGACTTCTCGCGGGGGCGGATAGAATAGAAGGTACGCTGTTCGGCAACGGAGAGAGAACGGGTAATGTAGATATAGTTACGCTTGCGCTCAATATGTACTCCCAGGGTGTGGATCCGGAGCTTGATTTTTCAAACATACCCGAGATAACAGCTCTTTACGAGAGAGTTACGAGAATGCACGTCTACGAGCGTCAGCCTTACAGCGGTCAGCTTGTTTTTGCGGCGTTCAGCGGCTCTCATCAGGACGCTATAGCAAAAGGTATGGATTGGCGTAAAACTCACAATCTGGAGCATTGGACAGTACCATATCTGCCCATAGATCCTACGGATCTCGGCAGAGTGTATGAAGCGGATGTAATCAGAATCAACTCGCAGTCCGGCAAGGGCGGTATAGGATATATACTCGAGACGCAGTATTCTCTCGATTTGCCGCCTAAGATGCGTGAATCCTTTGGCTATCATGTCAAGAGTGTATCTGATCATGAGCATAGAGAGCTGCATCCGGATGAGGTTTACAATATATTTAAAGAAAGTTATGTTAATATAGAAACTGTGCTGCGCGTTCCGGAAGCTCATTTTAAACAGGAGCAGGATGGGATAACCGCGATGGTTACGCTGGAATACAAAGGAAGCGTGTCTCAAATAACGGCGAAGGGCAACGGCAGATTGGACGCCGTCAGCAATGCTATAAAAAATGCTATAGGAGCCGATTACAAATTGGATACTTACACAGAGCATGCTCTTGAGGGTGGACATTCCACGGCCGAAGCGGTTTCGTACGTAGGAGTTCAGGATAAAGACGGCAGTCTCGTATGGGGCGCGGGTATAAACAGCGATATAATAGTATCTTCTATTAAAGCGCTCGTCAGTGCGGTAAACAGACTGCTTGCAAAGTAAAACAGTATAAAAACAACACTTTAATAATTACAAGGAGTATTATCAAATGGGAATGACTATGTCTCAGAAGATCCTCGCTGCTCATGCAGGTCTTGACAAGGTAGAAGCCGGCCAGCTCATCCTCGTCAATCTCGATCGCGTTTTGGGCAACGATGTGACCTCCCCTGTTGCAATCAAGGAATTTAACAAGATGGGCATTGACAGCGTCTTTGACAAAGACAAGGTCACAATGGTTATGGACCACTTCGCCCCGAACAAGGATATCAAGGCGGCTGCGCAGTGCAAGGCTTGCCGTGATTTCTGCAACGAGAAGGAAGTAACTCATTTTTATGATGTAGGCACGATGGGCGTTGAGCATGCGCTGCTGCCTGAGAAAGGCCTTGTGGTCTCCGGCGACGTAGTTATCGGAGCTGACTCTCATACATGCACATACGGTGCGCTCGGCGCATTCTCCACAGGCGTAGGCTCTACAGATATGGCATGTGGTATGGCTACGGGCAAGGTATGGTTCAAGGTTCCGCCGGCGATCAAATTTGTCCTGACGGGCAAGCCTGCGAAGTATGTATGCGGTAAAGACGTTATACTGCACATCATCGGTCAGATCGGCGTAGACGGCGCTCTGTACAAGTCTATGGAATTTACAGGCGACGGTCTCAAATATCTCAACATATATGACAGACTGACTATGGCAAACATGGCGATTGAAGCAGGTGCAAAAAACGGCATTTTCGAGGTTGATGACGAGACAATCAAGTTCGTAAAAGAGCACTCTGACAGAGAGCCTGTTGTCTATAAGGCTGATGACGACGCGGTATACGACGAGGTTATCACTGTAGATCTTTCCACTCTGAAGTCTACAGTTGCGTTCCCGCATCTTCCGGAGAATACACGCACAATCGACGAAGTAGGCGATATCAAGATAGATCAGGTATTTATCGGCTCCTGCACAAACGGTCAGTACAAAGACATTAAAGAAGCGGCTGATATTATAAAAGGTCATAAGATAGCTAAGAATGTACGTGTTATCGTAATCCCTGCTACTCAGGATATTTATCTCAAGTGCATGGAGGAAGGCATCGTCCGCACATTTATAGAAGCCGGATGCGTAGTATCCACTCCCACATGCGGCCCTTGTCTCGGCGGCCATATGGGCATTCTCGGGGATGGAGAACGCTGCATCGCCACCACGAACCGCAATTTCCGCGGCCGTA
>UQXU01000052.1 GCA_900545085.1 uncultured Eubacteriales bacterium | reverse complement strand
GCAGACCATCTCTAGTATAGCATAGGAGGTTTCGACTTCTCTTTAAGATATTTTTCACCACTCGTTCAACGAGTGGTTTTTTCATGCCTATTCGGCGCCAATAAAAAAACTGAGTCTGATTTCAGACTCAGATTTTTTTATTCAGTAATTAACTCTTATTTATCGCGGAGCTTCGCATGATATTCTCCGCCGAGAGCGGTTATTATAGTGCGCATCTGCTCGTCTACCTCTTCCGAGCTGAGAGTGCGATCGAACGCGCGGAACGTGAGCTTATAACCTAATGAGCGCATATTCATCGGTATGGGAGAGCCTTCGTACACGTCAAACAGCTCTACGCTCTCCAAAATATCTCCCGCGGACGCTTTTATAGCTTTTATTATGCTCGCGGATTCATATTTCTTATCTACTATCAGCGCGACGTCTCTCTCTATCGCAGGCATACGGGTAAAGGGCTTGAATCGCATTATCTCCGTAGGAGCGGCGTGCTTCAGCTCGCTCAGCTTCAGCTCAGCAAAGAAAAGCCTGCCCGATATGTCGAAATTCTTGAGCACGTCGGGGTGAACCGCGCCGAACGTGCCGAACGTCACATCCCCGCTGAACACTTTCGCAGCGCGTCCGGGCTGATAATAAGGCGCTGAAACAGCGGTATATTCAGGCTCGGCGCAGCCCAGCATTTTTATAAATCCGTCTACATCCGCTTTGAAATCAAAGAAATCGCTGCCCTCGGCCACAAACGCGAGCACGTTCTGCTGATCAAATTGCGCGCCTTCGGGGTTGAGAGGCATATCTACTTTTACAGGCGGCTGATTCAAATAGACTGAGCCTATCTCAAACATGCGAATGTCTTTGCGCTTCCGTCTCTGATTGGTAGCGTACACGTTGAGAAGACTGGAAACCATCTGAGTGCGCATATATCTCGTGTCTTCACCCAAAGGGTTTATTATGCTTATACTGCGCTCCAGCTCCGCCGGAACGTCCATGCGCAGCTTCTCAATTTCCTGCGCTCCTATGAAGGAGTATGTGACAGCTTCGCTGTATCCGTTTATCGTAAAATAATCTCTGGCGGCGTCTTTTATGTCCTCTTTGTGCCAGTTCAGCTTGCGCATGTTCTGATATGTGACAACTTTTTCAGGAATAGTATCGTAGCCGACGAGACGCGCCACTTCCTCTGCTATATCAGCTTCTATAGAGATGTCCTGTCTGAACCAGGGAACTACTATGCTTCCCTTTTCTTCATCGGCGGTCACATCCAGCTCCTCACGCCTCAGCTCTGTTATGAAATCGTCCATCTTCAGCTCTGTACCCAGAATTTTATTTATTCCGTTCAGAGTGAAATCTACCTTGGCAGACTCGGGGTTTATATTTCCGTCAGATACAAAGTCATTAGCTATATCCGCGATTTTCAGCATGTCGATATAGTGCATGAGTCTGTTCATAGTGTAGTATGGATTAGCCGTGCTCACGCCCTTGTTATATCTCATGGAGGCCTCTGTATTCAGACCTGCTATGCGCGTGCCGCGGCGTATTTTCGCTGCGCGGAAAGCAGCTATTTCAAAAACTACGTTTTTAGTCTCATCCGAAATCTTCGAGCTCTCCCCGCCCATTATCCCCGCGAGGCCTATCGGATTCTTCTCGTCTGCTATAACAAGCATTTCCGGCGTGAGAGGACGCTCTATGCCGTCCAGAGTCGTTACGCTCTCGCCTTCCTTCGCCAGACGCACTGTGATTCTCTTCTTGCCGTCTGAGGCGTCGCTGAGCTTGTCCAAATCATAGGAGTGAATGGGCTGACCCGTCTCGAGCATTACATAATTCGTAAGGTCGACAATATTGCTTATAGGTCTTACTCCCGCTGCTATGAGTCTCTCCCTCATCCATTTCGGAGAAGGAGCTATCTTTACGTTTCTGACCACTCTCAGAACTGCTGCGGGACAATCCTCTTTGTCCTGAACGTCCAGCGTAACCGCGTCTGCAGTGCTGCATTCAGCGCTCGTGCCGTATCCGTCCTCTATGGGTTTAAATTCGCTTCCTGCCGCGAGAGCCGCTTCTCTCGCTACGCCTTCCATACTGAGGCAGTCAGGTCTGTTCGCGCCCACTTCTATATCCAGCAGAAGCCCTTCGCGCATGAGAAGCTCGTTTACATCGTCTCCGATGTTTCCGTTCTCGAACAAAACGAGTCCATCCTCAAAGATAGACGCTTCGTCCACCTCGCCCGGCTTCAGCTTGAGATCCTCCGCAGAGCATATCATGCCTTCGGATACCGTGCCTTCTATAGTGATGGAGGAGACTGTTTTTCCATCCGGCATAACTGCGCCCGGAGCGGCATAGCAGACCTTCTGACCGGCCTTTACGCATGTTGACGTAGTGAGTATTCTCTTTATCCCTGATTTCGCAGAGAGAGTGAGCAGCTTCATTCCCGCCTTGGGAGCGAAATCGTCCGCTTTGTCCACTATGGCTACGCTAACTCCGGACAGGCTGCCCTCTATAGTTTTCACATCCTCCACTGCCGTGCCTATATGCGTCATTTTTGAAGCCAGCTCTCCTATGCTGATATTATCCGGCAAATCACAATATTGTTTAATCCATTTTACAGGAGCTATCATTTTTTTCCCTCTCTTAAATATTTAGAACTGTTCTATAAATCTCAGATCGTTTTCGTAATGCAGTCTTATATCCGTAATTCCGTATTTGGTATTTGCAAGTCTGTCCAGACCGAGGCCAAACGCAAAGCCGGAATACACCTTGGGATCCAGACCGCACATCTCCAGCACGGCGGGATTAACCAAACCGCAGCCCAGAACTTCTATTATACCGGCTCCTTTGCACGCGGGGCATCCCGCTCCCTTGCATACGGCGCAGCTTACGTCTACCTCTGCGCTCGGCTCCGTAAACGGGAAAAATCCGGGGCGGAAATACGTCTTGGTGTCCTCTCCGAAATAAGCGCGGAGGAACGTGCTGAGAGTTCCCTTGAGATCTGCAAATGAAATATTCTTGTCAACTACAAGACCTTCTATCTGGTTGAACACGGGAGAATGCGTAGCGTCCAAATCGTCGCAGCGGTATACTCTTCCCGGACATATCATTTTTATCGGCGGCTCGCATTTGAGCATAGTGCGCACCTGAGCAGGAGATGTGTGAGTCCTGAGAACTACGTCGTCAGAAACGAAAAATGTATCCTGCATATCGCGCGCGGGGTGATCCTTTGGGATATTAAGCATTTCAAAATTGTACTTGTCCAACTCTACCTCCGGACCGTCCACTATTTCAAAGCCCATATCCAGGAATATATCTCTGATTTCGAGATACACTTTTGTCAGGGGGTGCATCTTCCCCATCTGTCTCCTGCGCGGAGGGAGAGTTACGTCTACCCTTTCGGCTTCGAATCTGCGCGCCTGAGCCAGCTTTTCCAGCATCTCTCTGCGCGTTTCTATCTGTGCCGCCGCCTTCTGCTTCATTTCGTTTATCGCCTTACCCGCGGCGGGTCTTTCTTCTGCGCTAAGCTTGCCCAGAGATTTGCTCGCCTGAGTAATCGCGCCTTTTTTACCCAACAGCTCGACTTGAAGTTTTTTGAGATCCTCTTCTGTCTTGACCTGTTCCAATCTCGAGCTAAGCGCATTTATAATTTGCACCAAATCATTCAGCATTTTTGCGTCCTCTCTATAAAAAATTATGTATTTGTTTTATTATGAATCCGAGACGCCTGTCAAACAAAGCCTTCTCGGAGAATTCCGGCTTTTTTCCGCTTGCAAAGTAAAAAAAACCGCCCCCTGTATCAGGGCGTATAAACAACGCGGTACCACCTAACTTCTTGGCAAAACCAACTCTTTAACGGCATATAACGCTGCCTAAACGGCGAAGCCTACTGCTTTCAGCCCCGCTGGCTCTCGGGTGAAATTATCTTCGCGGCGCATAAGAGGATCTCAGCTGCCCCTCTCTCTCTTGGATGCGTAGACGCGCACTTTTTGCCCGGTCTCAGCCATATACGCATATATTTTAGCATACCTTATTCTCAAAAGCAAGAGCGGTATTATCCACAAGTTTTGTGGATAACTCGGAAGATAACAAGTTTAACGTGTGTTGAAAGCGAAAACAGAACAACCCTCGGCTGTATCACAGAATGTGTAGTTATACACATTTTATTTACATGTATTTTTGAAATGTCCACAATCTATGAGTGTTTAATCCACAGAGTTGTTGTGAGAAAAAGCCTGTATAACAGTTAAAAGTAATATTATCCACTTATCAACAGCTCCTACTACTACTGCTACTAAGATATATTATTATTATATATAAGAGTAGACGCTAGCTCACTCATCTCCCGGCGAAACGCTCGAACAACAGAAAATGTGGAAAACTTTCGGCTAAAAAATTTTTCAAAAAAACCGCCCGTAAGGGCGGAAGAATACAGGCGCTATTTCAGTTTGTCTTTTATATCTGCTATCGTGTTTGAAAGCTCCTTGTCCGATTTGAGCTGAGTAGTAATTTTTTCTATACCATGCATCACGGTTGAATGATCTCTCCCACCTATCTCCTCTCCTATTTTCGGGAAAGTGAGATTTAGAATATCTCGCATAAGATACATCGCTACCTGTCTGGGAAAAGCTACGGATTTCGAACGAGATTTTGAATTAATATCGTCAATTGTAATATTGTAAAAGCTGCAAACCTCGCTGAGTATGAGCTCGGGCGTAACTTTTTTACGAACAGGCTCTTTAAAAAAGCTGGTAAGAGCGACAGCTGCGACCTCGCGTGTTATGGAGCTGAGAGGAACCTCCATATTCATGAGATTGGCCTGCATTATGACCTTGCGCAATGCTCCTTCGAGATCGCGGATGTTTGTATCGTCTTTGTAAGCTATGAATTGATAAGCGTCTTCGTCTATGGGCAGAGTGCAGCCGGATTGACGCAGCAAATCTTCAGATTTGCTTTTGAGAATAGCGATTCTGGTTTCGTAATCAGGCGATCCTATTTCCGTGAGCATACCCCAGTTAAATCTGGAGGTCAGTCTGTCCTCCAGGCGGGCTATGTCGTTGGGAGCGCGGTCGGCGGAGAGTATTATCTGCTTTTCGTTCTCATATAGAGTATTGAAAGTGTGGAAAAGCTCCTCCTGAGTGCTGTTCGTCCGCGAGATAAACTGTATGTCGTCCAGCATAAATACATCGGCGTTTCTAAACTTTGCTCGGAATTCCGGCATTGTATTGCTGCGGATGCCTTCTACCATTTCGTTAGTGAAAGATTCAGTAGTTATGTATATTATGTTGGCGTTGGGATTGTTTTTTATAATTTCATTGCCTATCGCGTGCATGAGGTGCGTTTTTCCCAAACCGACGCCGCCGTGAAAGAACAACGGATTGTAAACCTGTCCCGGAGTTTTGGCTACGGCCTTTGAAGCTGCGTGCGCAAACTGATTTGATTTGCCGACTACGAATGTGTCGAACGTATACTTGGGATTGAGAGAAATAGTATTTCTGACGCTGGGGTAGTGCTGACGAGTGTTCATAGCGGAATCCATTTCGTCGTTGGTGTACACGGTGATGTCCGCGGGTCTGCCCGTCTCCCGCTCCAGCTCGTATGCTATATCCTGTTTGAATCTCTCCAATATTTGAGTTTTGAAGTACTTGTTGTCTACTTTGAAGTAGTACATGCCGTTCGATTCGTATTCAGGCGTGAGTACAGTGATGTAAGTGTCGAAGGCATGTTTTGCATTCGTGTTGTAAAACTGTATTTTAAGTCTTTTTAGGACGTTATCCCAAATATCGAGAAATGAATTCATGCCTTTAATTCCTTATCTGTGATAATAATTATGAAACAAGCGCCTGCGCGCTGCTTCAATACTATCTTACAACATTTTTTTGGATACTGCAACAATCAACATTACGCATTTTTACGTATTGTGGATAAATTTTAAAGGCATATTATGACAATATATGACAATATATAATATGTAGGAAAAAATCAGAAAATAAAATTTTACGTGTAAAAATAAAAAATGTAAACATTTTAAAATACAGTTTGTGGACAGTTATAAACAGTTATCCACAATTAATTGTTGATAAATTCGATGAAATGTTGATAAATTTTGAGAATACGAACTTTTAAATTAGATTCCTAATATCAAAAAGTGCTTGACAAGAACAGCCGCAGTATATATAATGTATACGTCGTTCTGCGTAGTCGTAGAATTTGATATATACAAATGGTTAAGATTGAACAACCGAGCAGCGTCTCGGTATTACTATACTAAAAAGAGGTACAAACAAATGAAGATGACTTATCAGCCTAAAAAGAGAAAGAGAAGCAAGGTTCACGGTTTCCGCAAGAGAATGTCCACTAAGAACGGCCGCAACGTGCTGAAGCGCCGCCGTGCTAAGGGCAGAAAAGAAATCAGCGCATAAACAGCTGTGCGGGTAGAAACCCTTAAAAAAAACCGGGATTTTTCTCGCGTATATCGCAGAAATTTTGCCGCTGCAACAAAGCTTCTGGCAGTCAAATTGTCTCCGCGCAGAGATGGAGTGCGCGTGGGCTTTTCCGTGAGCAAAAAATGCGGCAAAGCCGTCGTGCGCAATAAAATACGACGCAGATTGAAGGCTTGTTTTCTGAACATGGAACAGCTTCCGTTGAATGCGGACGTTGTCTTTGTGGCACGCGCAGCCATCGCAGATGCTGAATTTAAGCATATAGAGAGAGATATGGCATATCTGCTGCACAAAGCCTCAGCAGAAGCGCTCGAATACAGAAATCGGAGAAAAGGTGAGCCTAAGTGAAAAAGCTTCTGCTCAAGCTGATAGATTTTTATCAAAAGCAATCAGCTTACAGGCCGCCTTGCTGCAGATTCGTGCCGACATGTTCTGCATATGCGAAGCAGGCTCTGACGGAATACGGAGTTTGGCGAGGAGTTTTGCTTTCGGTCTGGAGGGTGCTTAGGTGCAATCCGCTTGTAAAAGGCGGATACGATCCGATTCCCGACAGATTTTTGGGAAGGGTGCGAAAAAAGGACGAATAAGAGGAAATAATAATTGGGCTTTCTGAGCAATAACTTTATATCTGAAGCCATAACGTACTTGATGCGTTGGCTAAACATGTATATCAGCGATTATGCGCTGATAATCATACTCATTACTGTAGTGCTGAGATTGGTACTCTCGCCGGTTGACATAACCCAGAGAGTGAACAGTGCAAAAATGCAGCTCATCAATCCTGAGATACAAAGTCTGCAAAAGCGCTATGCTAACAATCCGCAGCAGGTTCAGCTCAAATTGCGCGAGCTGTATAAAAAATACAACGTAAAGCCAATGGCAGGTTGTTTGCCGATGATCTTACAGCTTGTCTTGCTGTTTGCGTTTTTCGGCGCTTTGAGAGTGATAGTTGCGGAGCAGTCTGTAGCTATGATGCTGCAAGGCGCGCAGTATGGAGCGGAAACGGTCAAGCTCCCTGCTTTCCTTTGGGTTCACAATGTGTTCCAGCCGGATTCCGGCATGGCGTCGATTTTGCCTGATGCGAATACATTTTTAACTACGCTTCAAACGAGCAATAACGGAGTGACTCCGCAGGTTTTGGCTATGCTGCAGACTAATGGTCTCGTTTCTTTCAGCGGGTCTTCGCTCGTTGTAAATACTGAAGCATATAATACATTAGTAAACAGTATAGTTTCGGCTAACGGATTAGACGGTTATTCTAACGGATGGTTTATACTGCCTGTACTTTCCGGCGGTACTATGTTTGTATCGCAGCTAATAAGCAGAAAGCAAAATCCTCAGCAGGCGGAGATGCAGGGAGGTAAGTTTATGCTTTATTTCTTCCCGATATTCTCTATATATATCTGCATAACGTCTAACACCATATTTGCACTGTATTGGACGATTTCTAATATAGTATCTCTGCTCCTCAGCACGACTCTTACAAGATTATTTAAGAAAAGAGCAGAGAGACAGCTTCAAGAGCTGAAGCAAAACGCATAGTGATTTCAGGAGAAGAAATGACATTACAACCAAAGAGCATCGAAGTTAAGGGCAAGACTGTAGACGATGCTATAATGAAAGGTCTTACGCAGCTTGCTCTTGGTATCGATGAGGTAGACATAGATATTATTCATGAGGGCAGCAAAGGCATTTTCGGCTTTGGACGCAGCGCTCTCGTACGTATAACACAAAAGCAGGAGGGTGAATCTAAGGCTTTCAAGCTCGATATGGATGAAGCTCCTAAAAACGAAGAAGCTGAAAAGCCCGAGCCGGAAGATTATAAGGCTGAAAAAACAGAGGCTGATTCTAAAGCAGCAGAGGATAAGCGTGCAAAGAAGCAGCAGCCTAAGCAAAAGACAGAGAAACAGCACTCTGAAGCTCCGGCTAAGCAGGAAGTAAAGTATTATGACAAAATCACGGAGCTGGGCGAAAATGCGCGTGATTTTCTGATGGGCGCTGTAAACAGAATGGGCGTGAATGTAGTTTTATCTACGTTTGAGAATGACGACACTGTATACATAGACATAAAATCGGAACAGGCGGGCATGCTCATAGGCAGACGCGGAGAGACTTTGGATGCTTTGCAGTATCTTACGTCTTTGGCAGTGAACAAGGCTGACGATTCTTACAAGAGAATCATACTCGATACGGAAAACTATCGTGCGAAAAGAGAAGAATCTCTCGTGCGCTTGGCTAATAAAATAGCAAATCAAGTTATACGCACGGGCCGCAAGGTGGTGCTCGAGCCTATGAATCCTTACGAACGCAGAATACTTCATTCAACATTGCAGCCTAACGACAAGGTAGATACTCTCTCCGAGGGTGAGGAGCCTTATCGTAAAGTAGTAGTTGTGAAGCGCCGTTCCGGCGGGAATCGCAATAAAAATAAGAAACAGCAGTAAAAATCTAAAATGATAATTATGAAATACGCCGGGGGACGCCTTGGCGTATTAGCTGTATATAGGGAAATACCAGTTTGAGGAGAGAAAATGCACACAATTTGCGCGATAGCAACGGCCCCCGGCAACGCCGGAATATCTATAATCAGAATGAGCGGAGATACTTCTCTTGTGATTTTACAGAGGGTTTTCTCTAAAAAACAGCTGGAGCCGAGAGTTATGACTCTGGGGACTATATCTGACGGCGAGCCTATTGACAGAGTTTTGGCTGTTTATTTTGCGGCGCCTGCTTCTTATACCGGCGAGGACATGGTAGAGATTCACTGTCACGGCGGCATGATAGTTACAAAACAGATATTAGATTTATTGTTAAAGAATGGCGCTCAGCCTGCCGAACCGGGCGAATTCAGTAAGCGCGCTTTTCTAAACGGGAAAATGGACGTATCTCAAGCTGAGGCTGTGAGTGAGCTTATATCCTCTTTGTCGGAGAAAAGTGCTAAAATGTCTATGCGCCAGCTCAGCGGAGAGTTAGGCTCTAAAGTTTCGAAAATGCAGGACGAGCTCACTGATGTTTTGGCGTCTATACATACTGCTTTGGCTTATCCTGAGGAGGACTTGGAAGAAAGCATAATTTCAGATGCTATTGAAAAATCTGATTCTCTGCTGGATGAAATCAGATCTTTGATAGACAGTTTTAAACGAGGGAAGCTGATGCGCGAGGGTGCGAAGGTTGCAATAGCAGGAAAGCCTAACGTAGGGAAATCCTCACTGTTGAATGCGATACTCGGAGAGCAGAGAGCTATAGTCACTCACATACCGGGTACAACGAGAGATGTCATTTCTGAATATTATAATATACGCGGGCTGCCTATTCAGCTCGTCGACACCGCAGGAATACGTAAAACTGATGATATTGTAGAGAAAATAGGTGTTGAACGCTCGATAGAAGCTCTAAATACAGCTGACATAACGCTTCTCATATTTGACGCATCAAAAGAGCTCTCAGAGCAGGATGTTGAAATAGCTCTGAAAGCGAAATCTCAGGGTGAAGTCATCGCCGTGCTGAATAAATCTGATCTTGAACCAAAGCTTTCTGCAAAAGAAATAAGCGACAAACTTAATTTAGAACCTCATTTAATTTCAGCTAAAACAGGCGAAGGCGTCGATGCGCTTTTAGATGAGATGTATGTTTCTATAATGTCAGACGACGCATTAGCAGAAGGCGTAACCATAACGAATGCACGTCATGCTGCGGCGTTAAAAGAGGCGGCATCCGCTTTAGAAAGTGCGAAAGAAGGCGCCGAGCTGGGCGTGGATTTAGACTGCGTATCTATAGACATTAATGACGCATGGTCTGCCTTGGGTAAGATAACCGGCGTTACGTTGAGTGAGGAAATTGTAGACAGAATTTTTGAGAAATTCTGCCTGGGAAAATGATATTGCGTTTTCACGTGAAAATATTATAAAAATAAATTTAGTTTTCACGTGAAAACAAGTATAAAAGTTTAAGGAGACGTGATGACATATAAAGGAGGAAGCTACGACGTCATAGTTGTAGGGGCGGGTCATGCCGGATGCGAGGCTGCGCTCGCCAGTGCGCGAATGGGGCAACATACGCTATTGCTGACTTTAAACATGGATGGAATAGCCATGATGGCGTGCAATCCCGCGATAGGAGGAACGGCAAAAGGGCATCTCGTTCGAGAAATTGACGCTTTGGGCGGAGAAATGGGTTTGAACGCGGATAAAACCTTCATACAGATAAAAATGCTGAATGTAGGAAAAGGCGCAGCGGTGCATTCTCTCAGAGCGCAGATGGATAAAAAGAACTATCAAACTGAGATGAAATGGACGCTGGAAAACACTGAAAATCTCGAAGTGAGACAAGGTGAAGCGGAACGCATTTTGACAAAGGGAGGCAAAGTTTGCGGAATTGTAACGGCGTGCGGAGCTGAGCTGAGCGCGAAGGCGGTTGTGCTGGCTACGGGCGTGTATCTAAAGAGTAAAATTATAATAGGCGAGTATTCAGCAAATTCAGGGCCTTCAGGTTTATCAGGAGCGTATGGACTTTCTGCAAGTCTGCTCGAGCTTGGGATAAGGCTTCAAAGATTTAAAACAGGGACTCCGGCGCGTATAGACAGGAGAAGTATAGATTTCTCCAAGTGCATACCGCAATACGGAGATGAGAAAATAGTTCCTTTTTCTTTTTTAAACACAGGGATTCAGAGAGAGCAGGTATTGTGTCATTTAACATATACAAACGAAAAGACGCATGAAATAATTCGAGAGAATCTGCACAGAAGCCCGATGTACAGCGGAGTGATAGAAGGGATAGGACCCAGGTATTGTCCGTCGATAGAAGATAAAGTGGTTAGGTTTGCAGATAAAAAACGGCACCAGCTTTTTCTCGAGCCGGAAGGACTGCGGACTAATGAGATATATGTACAGGGGATGTCGTCCAGCCTGCCCGAGGAGGTTCAAATTGCGCTGTATCGTACGATACCCGGCTTGGAGAACTGCAAGTTCATACGAACGGCATATGCTATAGAATATGATTGCATAGATCCCACACAGCTCAATCTGAGCTTGCAAATGAAGAATATTCCCGGATTGTTCATGGCGGGGCAGATAAACGGCAGCTCAGGCTATGAAGAAGCGGGAGGTCAGGGTATAATTGCGGGTATCAATGCCGTGCAGTATATACGAGGAGAACAGAGCGTAGTATTAGGGCGCGATCAGGCGTATATAGGTGTATTGATAGACGATTTGGTTACGAAAGGCACGTCAGAGCCTTACAGAATGATGACGTCCAGGGCAGAATACAGACTGCTGCTGCGTCAGGACAATGCGGATATGCGTCTGACACAGATAGGCAGGGATATTAAACTGGTAGACGATAAGCGTTACGACAGATATATGTACAAAAAAGAAAAGGTGCAGGAGCTGAAAAAAGAGCTGGATGAGAGAATAATATCCCCGGAGGACGAGAAATTCAAATCGTATATGAATGAAAGGGGAGAAAGCTATTCCAAGCACAGCGGAGTGCTCCTGTCGCATTTGCTGAAAAGACCGGGCTTTACGTATGACGACTTGCGCGACATAACAGATTTGCCGGAGCTGGATGACGACATAAAAACACAGCTTCAGACGAGTATCAGATATGAAGGATACATTCAGAAGCAGCTAAAGCAGGTGGAAGCATTTCACGATCTTGAAGATAAGCGTCTGCGCAGGGATTTCGATTATTCAACGATATCAGGTCTAAGACTGGAAGCTCGCGCTAAGTTGAACGATATAAAACCGGAAAATATAGGACAAGCGGCCAGAATATCAGGTGTTTCACCTTCAGATG
>UQXU01000051.1 GCA_900545085.1 uncultured Eubacteriales bacterium | reverse complement strand
CCGTACTTGGTATAGATCAGAGAGTATACAGCAATTATGAAACAGGCAAACGAGAAATCCCTGTAAGGTTCGTTATAAAGCTGGCTGATTATTATAATACTTCTTCTGACTATATTTTGGGAAGAACAAGTATAATGGAACCGTATGGAAGACGCTGACGGCGCGAAAAAGAGTGAACAGTGCATATTAAAAGCCGCCCTTTCATAATGATGTACAAACATGGAATTTATGAAAGGGCTGACTATGAAAGAGTATATAGAAATGAGAGTTATTGCCGAAGCAAAATACATCCTGGAGACAGGCTCGACAGTGCGGCAGACAGCCGCGAAATTTAAAATAAGCAAGAGCAGCGTTCATAAAGATATATCTTCCAGACTTAGTGAGCTGGACCCGGCTCTGGCGCGCAGAGTCAGCGAAGTTATGAACAAAAACTTGCGGGAAAGACATATCCGCGGAGGAAGAGCCACTATGCTGAAATACAAAAAAGAAAAACAGCAGGAAAAAGCAGAATAAGTTAAAAAAACGTCCGTCTGCCGACGGGCGTTTTTTATTAAACAAGTCCTTTTTCTTCCAGAAATTCATGCGCTACAACTGAAGCGTCTTTACCGTCTATGTCAACCTGTTTGTTGAGTTTTGCCATAGTGTCTTCGTCGATTAATCCGTCCAGTTTTGCAATAACTTCCTTCAGCTCGGGATATTTGTCTATAGTGGATTGTTGAGTGAAGTTTACAGAATAGTACGGAGGGAAGAAATTAAGGTCGTCTTCCAATTTGATAAGCCCTGTTTTGACCAGAAGCGCATCTGTTGCATAGCCGTCTATTACATCGACCTCACCGGCTTCCACAGCAGAATATCTGATACTTGCATCCAGACCGCTGACGCTCTTGAACTCTACGCCGTATTCTTCCTGAAGCTTAGGCAGACAGTCCTCGCGCTGTATGAATTCTACAGTGCAGCCCAGCCTTAGCTCATCAGCTACCTTTATTAAATCGCTGAGCTTGGAGAGGTTGTATCTTTCTGCAATTTCTGGAGTAACGCACATGACATAAGTGTTGTTGAAACCGAGCGGAGCAGATGTGTATATGTTGTGTTCGCTCATCATTCTATCCGATACTTTTTTGTATACTTCGTCAGGGTCGGTCGTAGTCAGATCCTGATGGAGCATACTTACAAGAGCAGTGCCGGTGTAGCTTGTTACCATATCAAGCTCTCCTGTCTCCAGAGCATTGAAATACACGCTCGCACCGTTGAGATTCAAACGCTTTTCTACAGTTATGTCTGTATTTGATTCTATTAAATCTGCATACATATAGCCGAGAATTATAGCTTCTGTAAAGTTATTTGAACCTATTACGACCTTTTTTTCGTTTGCATTTGTAATTGAAGAGACTGCGGTAGAAAGCAAAGGAGTCAAAACGAGAACAGCGCATATAGTAAGTACAATCGCGCGTTCACGACGTTTTTTCTTTTTGGGTATGTTCTTTATCTTGGACGCAGGCAGCAAACCCTCGGGCGTTACTGCATGTTCCAGACGCGCAAGCAGGAAATCCAGAGCGAGAGCGAGCAGAGAGGCGGGGATAGCGCCTAGGAGCACAAGCCCTACATTTCTGGAGTTCAATCCCAGATTGATAAACCAGCCGAGACCTTCCGCTCCGGCGAACGCCGCTATGGTCATAGTGCCTACGGCTGCGACAGCGGATATTCGTATACCGCTCATTATGCTCGGTGCCGCTATGGGCAATTCGACCTTGAGAAGTCTTTTCCAACGAGACATGCCCATGCCCTTCGCTACTTCCATTATTTGCGGGTCTATGCTGGATATTCCTAAAAATGTATTTTTTATTATGGGCAGCAATGCGTAAACTATGACCATGAGTATCGCAGGCTTTTCGCCGATACCGACTATGGGTATTGCGAGAGCGAGCAGCGCAATGCTGGGGATGGACTGCAAAACATTTGCTATGCTTATCACTATATTAGAGACGACTTTGTTTTGCCGAATGAGTATCCCTACGGGAACGCCTATTGCAAGAGCGATAAACACGGCGAGCATAGTCATGTTCATATGCTGGATGAATAAATCCAACAATTCTGCTTTTTTATCTATAAAAAGCTGCCAAAAATCAGCCATTTGAGTCACTTCCTTTCTCTTCCGGTTCGGGCGTGAATTGTCTGCTCAATGTCGCGAGCAAGCATCCTTTTGTTAAAAAGCCCTTTAAATAACCGTCGTGATCAGTTACGGGAATGACTCCGGTTTGATTATAATCTACTTTAGATACTATTTCTTCAAGTGAGGTGTCGTTAAAAACTGTGATATAATCGTCAGTGATAAAAGCGTCGATAGGCTGGGCGTAGTCTTCTATGTGGATTATATTAGATAATCGAAGCATTCCCGCCATCTTTCCGCCTCTTGTGACGAGCAGACTGTCTACGTGATATATAGACATCTGCATTATGGCTTGCATTACGGTTCTGTTTATATGCGTCTGGACGGGATTCTGAAGCATGAAGTCCTCCGCATAAATAAAGTTGGGGTTGCTCCAAAGCCGATTTCGCCCTATGAAGCTGTCCACATAATCGTTCGCAGGATGCTTCAAGAGTCTTTCCGGTGTGTCGCACTGGACTATTTTTCCATCGTGTATTACACATATGCGGGTAGAGAGCTTAATGGCTTCGTCCATGTCGTGTGTTACGAATACTATGGTCTTATGAAAATTCTCGTGTAATGCGCTCACTTCGTTTTGAAGTTCAGACCGAGTGACAGGGTCGAGCGCGGAGAATGGTTCGTCCATGAGTATTATGGGCGGGTCGCTGGCGAAAGCCCTGGCGACGCCTACTCTCTGCCTCTGTCCTCCGGAAAGTTGGGACGGATATAGATTTCGGTATGCTTCAGGGTCAAGATTGACGAGCTGAAGCATTTCGGTCACTCTGTCGTGTATTTTATCTTCCGGCCATTCCGCAAGCTTCATGGTCAAAGCTATGTTGTCCTCTATGGTCATATGAGGGAACAACCCTCCCTCTTGAACTACATAGCCTATTTTTTTTGGAAGTTGAGTTTCGTCTAACTCTCTTACATTTACTCCATTAATTATTACATCTCCAGAATCAATGCTTATCAACTTGTTTATAGTTTTTAAAAGCGTTGTTTTGCCGCAGCCCGATGAGCCTATGAGTACCATGAATTCGCCGTCTGCGATTGTGAGATTAATTCCCTTGAGTACCTGCTTTGTTTTGTATGATTTACGCACCTCTTTGAATTCTATCATAATTTTCACCTTCTTCCTGTGTTGGAGATGAAAGAGAGTTTTAGTTACGGTATTAGCTTACTTATAGGCATAGTTTCTATAAATTATATAGTAAGAAAGTGAATACAATAAATATAATTTGAAAATAATTTGAAAAAATTTGTGAAAGTTTCTAATATCTAAAGTAAAATTCCGGATTAATATGAAAGTTTGATATCAAAACTTATTTGTTAATGAAAAGTTACAAATTTGTATGTCATTTCGGTTGAAAAAAGAATCAAATTGCTGTATCATGAAGTGTAAGGTGCAGTCATGTTGGATAAGATATTTTGCACCCTTATTTCAACCTTGGTCAGCATTAGGCTGAGATACGATTACTTTAGGAGTGTAACAATATATGGGATTGTTTGATTATAATGATGTAGGCATTGACCTTGGTACCGCCAGCGTGCTAGTCTATGTTAAAGGCAAGGGTATTGTAATGCGCGAGCCTTCTGTAGTTGCAGTAGACCGCACGACAGGTCAGATGCTTGCCATCGGCGAAGAGGCGCGTATAATGCTGGGCAGGACGCCGGGCAATATTGTCGCTGTTCGTCCCTTGCGCGACGGCGTTATCTCTAATTTCCACGATACTGAGCGGATGCTTAGGTATTTTCTGCGTAAGGTAATAGGAAGGAAGATTTTTTTCAAACCGCGCGTAATCGTCTGTGTGCCGAGCGGAGTTACGGAGGTCGAGAAAAGGTCGGTTATCGAGGCGACGGAAGAGGCGGGCGCGCGACATACTTTCCTGATAGAAGAGCCCATAGCCGCCGCCATTGGCGCAGGTTTGGACATAGCAGCTCCTAATGGAAATATGGTTCTGGATATTGGCGGAGGTACGGCAGACATAGCTGTTATATCACTGGGCGGTTCTGTAATCAGCGATTCTATTAAAATCGCCGGCGATAGATTTGACGAAGCGTTAGTCCGTTATGTAAAGAAAAAATACAACATGCTCATAGGCGAACGTACAGCGGAGGAGATAAAAATAAACATAGGCTCTGCTTTTCCGAGAAAAGAAGAGGCGTTTATGGAAGTTACGGGCAGGAACCTCATCTCCGGCTTGCCGAAGACGATAACCATAAGCTCTAATGAGACAATAGAGGCGTTTCATGAACCATTGGGACGCATAATGGAGACGGTGCACGGCGTTCTGGAACGCACCCCGCCGGAGCTGGCTGCTGATATAGCAGAGAATGGAATTTGCATGACGGGCGGCGGCGCGCTGCTTTATGGGCTGGACAGGCTGCTTACGGAGCGCTGCAAAATACCCTGCTACGTAGCTGAGGACGCTATCTCCTGCGTGGCGATAGGAACGGGCAAGGCGCTTGAGAATTTAGATATATACAGCAGAAACTCCATTTACGATTATAAGCGTGGAGATTATTACGATAACTATTGATGTTAATTGTTCAGAAAAAGTCGTTTGCAGCTCGCTGCGGACGGCTTTTGTGGTTTTGGCAGTTTTATTAACCGTGAACAGATGCACTCCGCCTCTCGTTCGCTTGTTTAATGACGGGGCGGTGGCCCTTATTTAAAATCTAGGTGTAAAAATGATGAAGCGGAGGCTTTCAAATTGAATGTTGGAAAAAACTATGATATAATTATAGACACGGATGATTAAAATTAGATGTGTTAATGCGTAGGTATTTTATACTTTATGCCGCCTTGTTTAACTGTTTTGAAAGGGAATAAAGTTGCAAATGAAGATAGACAATGTGAATAACTTGACTGAAAACAGATCTGTAAATTTAGAAATTTTTAAACATATTGACAGTGTGGTAGAGATGTTCGAGCAGAAGCGCGATGTCTACAAGTTGATAGCAGAAGAGATTCAAGAGTATTTTGAAACCGCTGTTTTCTCAAAGAGCAGATATTCGCTTAGTATGGTGCATAGAATAAAAACTTCGAACAGCATACGTGAAAAACTCGTACGCAACAGTTATATAAGCAGCTATAGCTCTGATGAAGAAGTCCTCAGCAATTTTCAAGATTTGCTGGGATTCAGAATTGAATGCAAATTCATAGATGACGAGAAATACGTTTATGAGCTTATTAAGAGCATTTTCTCCGATTCAGATGACGGGATATATTTCTACGAACCCGATATGCCTAAAATCCGTTTGAAGCTGAGCGACCCTCAGCCCCAAAAGCAGCGCAACGGATTTGACATTTACAAAATAGACGGACTTTTTCAGCTTGGCAGAGAAACGATAAGCTTCGAGCTGCAAATAAAGGCTCTGGTCAATAACTTTTGGGGAGATATAGAACATAAAATAATTTACAAGAACCATTCTTATCAGACCGGGGACAACTTTGTTCAAGATCTTATGACGTCGATAAAAAAGAGCTTGAATATGATAGACAGCCAGCTGTATGTTCTGTACAAGAGATTCACCCGCTCGGAAAAAGAGTTTCCGGATAAAACAAACCTCAGCTCAATAGAGAATTTCGTATCCCGTATTGTCTATGATACATTTATCGGGCTTATGAAATCTCAGGTTGGGTTTGCCATTGATTTTAAAAACAGCTGCGATGCAGTTGTCAGATATATAATGGAAGTGAACAATGCGCAGGATCTTGAGGATTATGGCAGAGTGATGCTTAATGTGTTCTACACATTGAGCAGCGTCCAGGAAAATCCCATCAGAGTGGATACCCAGGTCGTATTTGAAAGAGAGCTGTTTTACGACGATGTATTTTCATTTAATATTTATCAGGCATCTCTGCGTCTGATAAATATAAATTACAAGTGGCATTTATTCTTCCTCATGCTGTTTACATTGGAGAGAGGGAAAAACGCGGACGACCTGGAGAGCTTTATCAGGTATTATAAAAATGCGTTTTTAAAAAACAGATCGTTTGAAAAGCTGGAAAAGTTTGGCTCGCAGCTTTCTCATACGATACAGATAGATATTCTGAACACTTTCTCCGAGGTATTCAAAGAATGCGAGAACATAGATTACGTATGCCAGCGCGGGATGGGCACAGTCCATGCCGCGATAAACAGCATGGTGCCTTGTATTGTGAATGAATTGAATAAAGGCAAAAAGTGGGAGGATATAAAAGCGACAAAATTGACGATGCTGCGGCAGAGAATGATGATACAGGATGTTTGAAAACTGAATAATTTTAAGACCCTCCGCTGCCGTCTAGGCTTGGAGGGTCTTTTCTGCTTAGCAATGAAGTGACTTTGAATTTAACGATAAAAAACATTGCCTCCGACGAACTCTCGCAGAATGCTTGTGGGAGGAATTTCGTCGTCGATGTTAGCTTCTCTTATGTAATTCAGGAATTTAACGAGCTGGCGCACTTCCGAGAAGCAGGGGCTCTCAGGGTGTACGGCGAGCAGCAGCGGGTATACTTGGCGCTTCAGCACGACGAGCTCGTATACGAGAGATGAGTTGAACACAGCGTCGGCGTTTTGCTGATACGGGAATATCCAGCGTTCTTCTCCCTGACGCACGCTGTCCCACATGGAGAGCGTGTGTTCGACAGTAGATCCGCGAGTAGCGCAGTCCCGTACAATGCGCCTGAGAAGCCGCAGATTAGTAGTGGGGATTCTGTTGTGCGCGTCTAAATTGAGCGTGATGAGTGCGCTGACATATATTTTAAACACAAAGGCGTTATCTATATCAGAATCGAGCAGCGTCGGGTTTAGCGCATGCAGACCTTCGATCACGAGCACAGTGTTTTCATCTAAGCTCACTAATCTGTTGCGCCAGACACGTTTGGAGGTGACAAAATCGAATGATGGCAGTTCTACGACTTCGCCGGCGAGCAGACGTCTAATGTCTTGGTTAAACTGCTCTATGTCTATGGTGTTTATGTGTTCGAGATCTATGCTGCCATCTTCTTGCAACGGGATTTTATCTCTGTCCATATAATAATCATCCAATGAAATCATTATTGGAGATTTTCCCTGAACTCTTAGCTGCGTGCATAATCTGTTTGCGCTCGTGGTCTTGCCTGATGAGGAAGGACCGGCTATGAGAACGATTTTGGCGTTGCGGTTTACTATTTCGTTCGCTGTAAGCGCAAAGCTGCGTTCGTGCAAGGCCTCGTTAACTCTGGCGAGCTCTCGGATTGTACCGTTTTGAACTGCATCGTTGAGGTCTGATACCGACAAGCAGTTCATTAATGAATCCCATCTGTTGCTTTCGCATAGAGTTTCAAAAAGATTTGGAGCGACATGGCAGGGCGTTATAGTATCGGGATCGTACCTGTCGGGGCGCATGAGGAGCACGCCTCCATGGTACCGCTTGACGTCGAAGACAGTGACGTAGCCGGTGCTCGGGAGCATTTCGCTGTAGAAATAATCTTTATAGTCGTCTATGCTGTATACATCAAAATAAGCCTGAGTGCGCCAGCGCAGCAGATTCAGCTTATCTATGTTTCCTACATCTGCAAAGTAGTCCATAGCATCGAAAATATCCATTCGCTCGCGTACCAAAGGCAGATCGGCATGAATGACTCGTAGGCATTCTTCTTTGAGCGCGCGTACGTCGTCGTTTGTCAGAGGTGTCTCTTTATCAATAGTAATGTATATGCCCTGGCCGATTGAGAACTGTACGAATGTCTCCGCATCAGGAAAAAGCTTGCGGCATGCGTAGAGAAATATGAATTGGAGAGTGCGCTCATAAATATCTCTGCCTGTATCTTCGGTCATTCTGATGAGGTTGACGACTCCGCCGCCTGTGCGCATGGCCCAGCGCATGGAGTATGTCACCGCGTAAGAAATGTCGCCGGGTTTTCTGTTGGGGACATAATTGAGAGAGAATATCTCGCCTCCTATTTTCGCTGCGACAGGTCTTGTTTTCAAAGATTCTGTGTCCATGTCCAGCTTTTTGATTAACTCGAGCAGAGTTTCGCCGGGGTTTGCAGTTATTTTTTGACCGTCTATTGTCAGAAGCATAATTTTAAACTCCTTGATGGTTATTTTGAATTGATTAAAGTTTGCTACATATGCTATAATAACACTGACTTATGATGATTGTAAAGTGAAATTGTGAAATTTATAGCGATTTCCTGCCTTGTTGATTTATATGACAAAACAATCGGAAAGGGCCGGTTTGTAATAAAAAATGAAAAGAAAAATATTGACAGTTATTTTGGTGCTGCTGATAATCGTTTTCTGCGTTGCGGGATATATGTTGTACGATTATTATCATCAATATGCTGTAGGTGATAGTTTTTACAGTGACATAGCCGACGGAGCAGTATCGGCAAATGAGAATACATCAGAGGAGGACATCGGAATATCGGTAAATTTTGATGAACTGCTCGGCGTCAACGACAGGGTGGCGGGATGGCTGTATTCAAAAGATACGGTTATTAACTATCCCGTGGTTTATCCTACGGATAATTCGTATTACCTGACGCATCTTATGGACGGAGAGCGAAACAAAAACGGAACTCTTTTCATAGACAGCAGAAATGCAGAGCCGTTTACGGATACAAATACAATAATTTACGGACATCATATGAAAAGCGGGAAAATGTTCGCCTCTTTGGTGGAATATGGAGAACAATCGTATTATGATGAGCACCCGTATATGTACTATCTTTCGCCAAACGGCAATTACAGGCTGGATATAATAAGCTCATTCGTTACGGAATCGACTTCTTTCGCTTATCAGCGGTCGTTTGAATCAGAGGCGGATTATGCAGCTTTTCTGGAGAAAATAAAAGCTGCTTCCGACATTCAGAGCAAATATGAAATCACACCGCAGGACAAGCTGGTTGTGCTTTCCACATGCACGTATGAGTTTGCCGATGCGCGTTATGTAGTTTTTGCTAAGCTTACGCCTCTCGGTTAAAAAAGCATTTGCAATTAATTTATGAATAATTCTCCCCAACTGTGCGCAGTATATTACAAAAAGCGTAAAACAGGAGGGGAGATTTTTGAATGAAGCTCTGATAGCGCTGCAGGTTATAAACACGTGCCTGATGACAATGCTTCTGGCAGCGAACTTAAAGATACGCGGCCCTAAAAAGCCGAGCGTAGATAAAAACGCGCAGGAAAAGCGCGAAAAACTAAAAGGATTGAATAAAATAGCGCTGAGCACACCTCTGACTGAGCTGGCGCGTCCGGCTAAGATGGAGGACGTCGTGGGGCAGGACGAGGGTATACGCGCGCTTTGCGCTGCACTGTGCGGGAAAAATCCGCAGCATATAATAATATACGGACCGCCCGGAGTGGGCAAAACCTGCGCCGCGCGTCTTGCGCTTGAATTGGCGAAAAAGAGTAAAAATACGCCTTTTAGAGCCGAGGCGCAATTTGTAGAAGTGGATGCGACGTGCGTGCGTTTTGATGAACGCAGTATAGCCGATCCGCTGATAGGCAGCGTGCATGACCCTATATATCAAGGCGCGGGCGCATACGGGCAGTCGGGAATACCGCAGCCCAAACCGGGCGCGGTAACTAAAGCGCACGGAGGAGTTCTGTTTATCGACGAAATAGGCGAGCTTCACCCTATGCAAATGAATAAGCTGCTAAAAGTAATGGAGGACAGGCGCGTATATTTTGAAAGCGCATACTATGATGCTTCAGATAAAAATATACCTCAGTATATTCACGACATATTTAAAAACGGTATGCCGGCAGATTTCAGACTCATCGGCGCGACAACGCGCAGACCTGAAGAACTCCCCGCGGCTCTGCGCTCGAGAGCGATAGAAATATTTTTCAAGCCTTTGCAGCTCGAGGAATTGATAACCATAGCGCGTTCCGCAGCCAGAACGGCGGGTATGGCGATAGAGCCTGACGCATTGGAGACGGCGGCGAGCTGCTCAGGGAGCGGAAGAGAAGCTGTCAGCATTGTTCAAATGTCCGCGAGCATGGCAGACGCAGAGGGAAGGAGCTGCATCTCCGGCAATGATGTAAAAAGAGTACTGGAAGCGGGCGGTTTTGAACGAGTATACAGAAGCAAAGTGTCTCCGAAGGCGCGTGTCGGAGTAGTAAACGCGCTGGGAGTGGCGGGAAGCGTCGGAGTTTTGATAGAAATTGAAGCTGTGGTGGAGAAAACAGTCGGAAACGGGACTTTGCGCATCTCGGGAGTGGCAGAGAGCGAAACGATAGATGCGGTAGGCAGACAGCTTACTAGAAAGAGCACTGCTTTCAGCTCTGTACAAAACGTACTCTCGGCTTTAAAATTCTGTTTTGGATTAAATACAGATGGTTATGATATATATGTAAATGTACGCGGAGGCGCATTGATGGACGGCCCTTCGGCGGGGCTGGCGCTGGCGGTTTGTATTTATTCGGCGATGACAGGGGAGGCGGTTCCGGGAAATACCGCTTTTACGGGAGAGATTGGATTGCGCGGGGACATACTGCCCGTCGGCGGAGTGCGCTCGAAAGTGCGCGCGGCGAAAAAAGCGGGCGCAGATATTGTATACATACCCGAGGGCAATTCGGAAAGCGCGGAAGAATGCATAGCCGTTTCCCATGTCAGAGAGGTTATCCATGGAGCTGCGTCGGCGCTGAGATGTGAAGCTGTTTAATACACGAAATTGACACAGTTAGATATATAATAATAACATTGATTTTATTTAAGGAATAAGGTATAATTGTTTTTATTCCGGAAGGGAACTGTTTTCCTCCGGTTGGCGTTACATAGAGTGTTACTTGTCGCGCGGCATTGTGGGTTAAGGCAATGCCGCGTTTGAGGATACACATGCTATCCTCTGGGGAGAAACAGGAGGTGTAAGAAATGATCATAGATATTGAAAGGCTGCCTATGGTAGCGTTAAGGGGACTCGTAGTATTCCCCTATACGGTCGTTAATTTTGAAGTGGCGCGTGAGATTTCGATAGAAGCGCTCACTCGTGCAATGAACGGAGATCAGAGGCTTTTCCTCGTTACGCAAAAGGACATGCGCGTAGAAATGCCTACGGAGGATGACGTATATCAGGTTGGCGTAATAGGCAAAGTGCGTCATGTGATTAAGCTTCAGGGCGACGCGGTGCGTGTGCTTCTGGAGGGTGTTTGCCGTGCGAAAATACGCTCCTGCGAGTTGGAAGAGTGCTTTATGGCGAACGTAGAGGTGTGCGAATCAGATGTGGAGTCTTCTCCCGAGACTGAGGCTTATATGCGTTCTCTGCTGGAGGTTTATGAAGAATATGCCGCTGCCAGCGGAAAGGTATCTCAGGAATCAATACTTGCTCTGACAGAAGTTTCCTCTCCGGCTAAGTTGGTGGACACCATGGCTGTCAATCTTCTGAAAAAAGTACCGGAGAAGCAGGATTTGCTCGAAACTTTTGACGTTTATGAACGCTATGAAAAGATGATAGAATACGTAAAGCGGGAGATTGAAATTGCGAACATAGAGCAGGAGATATCAAACCGCACACGTACACAGATAGAAAAGCAGCAGCGTGAAATGTACCTCAGAGAGCAGATGCGTTCTATCCAGACGAGCCTGGGCATGGATGCAGATCTTGAAGAAGAGGTCATGGAGATAGCGCAGAAGGTCAAAGATCTGCCCGTCAGCGAAGAAACACGCGAAAAGCTGAACACAGAAGTCTCCAGATTGGCTCGCATGAACAATCAGTCTGCGGAATACAATGTCTCGCGGACGTATCTTGAAACAGTGATAAGCCTGCCTTTCGGAAAATATACGGAAGAGGAAATAGATCTCGATCACGTTGAAAAAGTACTGGATGAAGATCATTATGGCATGAAGCAGGTTAAGGAGCGCGTGATAGAATACCTCGCCGTGCGCAAGCTCAAGAATGATATGAAAGGGCCTATTCTCTGTCTCGCAGGGCCTCCCGGAGTGGGCAAAACGTCTATAGCAAGCTCTATTGCCAAGGCAATAGGCCGAAAGTTCGTGCGCATGAGCCTTGGCGGAGTTAAAGATGAAGCCGAGATACGCGGCCACAGAAGGACGTACATCGGCGCGATACCCGGGCGCATAGTTACAAGTATAAAGCAGGCGGGCACGATGAATCCGCTCTTCCTGCTGGATGAGATAGATAAGCTTTCTAACGATATGCGCGGCGATCCGGCCTCCGCGATGCTGGAGGTTCTTGACCCGGAGATAAACAATGCGTTCCAGGATCACTATCTGGATATCGACTTTGATTTGTCTTCCGTTATGTTTGTAACAACTGCAAACGACGTATCCATGATACCGCGTCCGCTGTATGACAGAATGGAAGTAATAAATCTGTCGAGCTATACGACATATGAGAAAGAGCAGATAGCTATGCGGCAT
>UQXU01000050.1 GCA_900545085.1 uncultured Eubacteriales bacterium | reverse complement strand
TATCAGCGGCTCTTTTCCCTTGTCATATATTTGCGTCATAACAAACCTCCTAGAAGCTGGGGGGCGTGGCTGCCCACAGTATTTTTAAATCGGATTTTCCCCTGTTTTCAATATAGTGCAGCTTACTTGATCTAAAATAAAAACTGCTTCCTTTTTTAATTTTAAAGCTGCGCTCCCCCATGACGAGTACGCCCATGCCTTGGAGTACGTATCCGAATTCCTCCCCCTCGTGCGGATCATGCTTCGCGCTGCTCTGCCCCGGGTGCAAAACCAGCAAGATAGGCTCGAGTGCGTTTTTCTGAGCATTCGGCACCAGCCATACTATACTGCCTGTTTCATCTTCCTTAACAAACATGTCGCCTTCGTCAAAAACTATCTTTTCTTCTTCTCTCTCGCTGAAAAATTCACCCAGATTAGTCCCCAGACATTCGAGTATATCTGTCAGCGTCTCAATAGATGGTGAAGTCAAATCTCGCTCCAACTGCGAAATAAAGCTCTTGGAAAGCTCCGCTCTGTCCGCCAGCTCCTGCTGAGTCAGGCCGTATCTCAAACGCAGATGCTGTATCTTTTCTCCTAGCCGCATTCTTCCCTCCTTCTGCCGCAGTTTCGCCTGCGCGGCATATACTGAACTTTAAATCCAGTGTTACTAAACTCACGGGTTATATTAAAGCATTTTTGGTATCAAAAGTCAACTGCATTTTCACCAAAATGCCACATTTTTTGTATTTTTATATAAATTTAAAACAGTTTTACTGTTCGTATAGTTTAGGTTTACTGTACATTCGCAGCATAAAAGGACCGGCGTCCAAGCCGGCCCTCATTTATCATCATTCTTTTTTTTAGCAAGCCTTTTCGCTCTTCTTTCGCTGCCAGGCTGTACGATAAACTTGACCATAATAAACAACAGCGGAATAGCTATGACGTAACTCAAAGCATAACCGATAATATGAGGCAATTTTATCTGATACTCAAACAAGCTTGTCAACGCAGACAGCAAAAGCACGTTCGGCACGCTCGATCCCAGATATGCAAAATATCGCGGCAGCACCATCTTCGTCCTGAATGCGATACGCGCCTGCATAAAATACGCAAACGGAGAACAGCAAATGTAGTTAAACACTACGGGAAGAGGATCCGGCAGCTTCAGCACCTCTCCGAAAAACAGCGTAAGCAAAAAGCCAACGACTGTATTCACTCCGCTTACAAAGAGAAATCGTATCCCCTCCATCTCCCAGAATTTGCGTATTAAAGCTTTAATTTTCGTCACGCGGTTTTACCGCAGCACTTTTTGTATTTTTTGCCGCTGCCGCAGGGGCACGGGTCGTTTCTGCCCACGATTTTCTCGCTGTGCGCCTGACCTGCTTTTCTCCACTCTTTAGTCAGCTCTTTGCGTCTGTCCTCTGTGAGAATATCGTCCCAGCCGGGCAGCGTGTACAGCCATTTCGCCTTAGCATCCAGCATGTTGTAATACAGCTTCTCCCAGACTATATCCATTACTACGGCTGTATCTTCTTCCAGTTCTTTATAATCCACCTCAGTTTCGAGGCTTGTGTTTATGCCGTCTATGAAAGAGCTGAACACCAGCGGCTCCACATCATACTCTTTCGCCAAATCCGCCACTGTGCCTTCTAAATGAGTGCGCTTAGCATTGAGTATTTTATCATAAATGTCCTTTTCCTGTTCAAAGTATCCTTCCCAGAATACCTGCTGCTGCTCATGTGTGGTAAAGCTGTTAGTTATATTTTCCCACTGCTCATAAAGCTTCATCTTTCTCTTTTCTCCTTATTACCGCTTTTTATTATTTACGCATAGAAGCACAAGGAATGAGCTGAACGCTCACTCCATTGAGCTCTTTTTTAGATATATTTTTTCTCAAGACGTGCGCGTATCTCGCGTATGAAGTCTATCGTGTTTACCACTTTTACATCTCTAAGCTCGGTTATCAGAGCGAGATCCTTTGTCATTATACCGCTCTCAATAGCGCCGCACGCCGCTTCCTCCAAATTGTCCGCAAATTCCATAAGCTCGGGCGTACCGTCCAGCTCGCCGCGCTTGCGCAATGCTCCGGACCATGCGAAGATAGTTGCCATAGAGTTGGTAGAAGTCTCTTCACCTTTGAGATGCTTATAATAATGGCGCGTAACCGTACCGTGAGCCGCTTCATACTCAAAATTCCCGTCGGGCGAAGTGAGCACGCTTGTCATCATGGCGAGGCTGCCGAACGCCGTCGCAACCATGTCGCTCATTACGTCGCCGTCGTAGTTCTTGAGCGCCCAGATAAACCCGCCTTCCGAGCGAATCACACGAGCTACGGCGTCGTCTATCAGAGTGTAAAAATACTCTATACCCGCTTTTTCAAATGCCTCTTTGTATTCGGCATCGTATATCTCTTGGAATATATCTTTAAATGTGTGGTCGTACTTCTTAGATATAGTATCCTTGGTCGAGAACCACAAATCCTGCTTGGTCGCCAGCGCATAGGTGAAACAGCTTCTCGCAAAGCTGCTTATAGATTCCGTCGTGTTGAACATCGAAAGCACAACTCCGCCTTCTTCGCCAAATTCATGTACGAGCTGAGTCGTCTTTCCCGTTTCGTCTGTGACAACCAATTCCGCCTTGCCTTTTCCCGCTACGATTTGCTCCGTATCACGGTATACGTCGCCAAACGCATGACGCGCGATAGTGATAGGTTTCTTCCATGTCCGCACGGTGGGCGATATACCCTTGACTATAATAGGCGCGCGGAATACCGTACCGTCCAGCTCTGCACGGATAGTTCCGTTTGGACTCTTGTACATTTCATGAAGGTTGTACTCTTCCACTCTCTGTGCGTTAGGCGTTATCGTCGCGCATTTTACGCCTACTCTATGTTTCTTTATCGCACGCGCAGCGTCCACTGTTATCCGGTCGTGCGTTTCGTCACGCTTTTTGAGACCGAGATCGTAATACTCTGTATTGAGTTCGACAAACGGAGTTATAAGCTCGTCCTTTATCGCCTTCCAAATAATACGAGTCATTTCATCTCCGTCGATCTCTACGAGCACATTCTTCATTTTTATCTTTTCCATTGCATTCTCCCATCCGGCAAAATATTATTAAACCATATTCTTTACAATATTGTACAGCACCGGCAGACGCAGTATATCTCCGCGTATTGCAACAACGAAGCCCGCTATCAGCAGTCCTGCATACGCCACGGAGCACAGCCAGTCCACAGATGTAAACAACACGCCTATAATGGGTATCCATGCCAGTATGCTCATGGCAACATGCACCGCAGCCATAGCCACTCCCAGCAAAAGCACCTGCAAACAGTGAACCCGCGTAATAGTTCTGTTCCAATCCAACGCAAGAAAAATTACGCTTCCCAGCACGGGCACAAGATAAACTATCGCTGCCACTGCGCGATAGTCCAAATTTGTCGATGAATTTATCCTCACTCCGCAGCTCCTTTCCCTATCGAATCTTTCCCTTCTCCAAACGCACTAATCCGCGTTCTGCAAGGCGTGCGTCTATCGTGGTTCAATAAGGGGCACCGCCCCGTAATTCAACAAGTGAACGAACTTCAGCGGTGGATTGAATCACCGCTGAAGGCTTAGACGGAACCCGCCGCCTATAGAGGCGGGGGACATCTGTTCACGGTTATAAGGCATTATACCATGACGGGAAAAGCATTGCAAGCTGACAGAATGAGCCGCGAATATGCTATAATATACAAAGCGAAACAGCGCAAACAAATTAAATTTCAGGGAGTTCAACATTATGCAGACCGCAATATCTAAGCTCAGAGATTTTTTCAGCACAGGCGCAACACTCCCGACCGCAGCGCGCATAAGCTCGCTGAAAAGCTTGAAACAGGAAATTTTGAGACGAGAATCGGATATATCCGACGCGCTCGCCGCAGATTTAGGCAAAAGCGCCTTCGAATCATACATGACTGAAATCGGCATTGCTGTAACCGAAATCAACTATGCTATAAAGCACCTCCCGCGATGGGTGAAACCCCGGCGAAGGCGCACGCCGATCACGCTCTTCCCGGGGCGCAGCCGCATACTTTATGAGCCCTTCGGAGTCGCGCTTATAATGTCCCCTTGGAATTATCCCTTTAACCTTACCATAGCTCCGCTCGCCGCCTGCATAGCAGCCGGCAACTGCGCAGTGATAAAGCCCTCCGCATATTCTCCGCATTCATCTCGTATTCTCTCGGAGATCATAACCGCTGCCCTGCCCGATACAGCTGCGGTTATAACAGGGGGACGTGAGCAAAACGCCGCTCTCTTAGATCAAAAGTTCGATTTTATACACTTTACCGGCAGCGCGTCCGTCGGCAGGCTTGTGCTTTCAAAAGCCGCCGCAAACCTTACGCCTGTCACGCTGGAGCTGGGCGGCAAAAGCCCCTGTATCATAGACGAAACAGCGGACCTGAAGCTCGCAGCCCGTCGTATTGCTTTCGGAAAATGCCTGAACGCGGGGCAGACCTGCGTAGCGCCCGATTATGTATTGCTCCCCCAAAGGCTCATACCTCAATTCTCCGCAGAATATCAGTGCCAAATCGAGGAAATGTACGGAGACGCTTTATCAAACCCTGCCTTCCCGCGCATAATCAACGAAAAGCACTTCAGCCGTCTACTGTCGTTAATGCCCGAAAGTGAAATAATATACGGCGGAGCATTTGACGAACTCTCTCTTAAAATATCTCCAACGCTTTTGCTCAGCTCTGCCCAAAGCCCTGCTATGAAACAGGAGATTTTCGGACCGCTTCTCCCTTTGATACCGTGCGAAAGCATAGCGGACGCCAAATTGTTTGTTTCCCGGAGAGATAAGCCTCTCGCCCTCTATCTTTTTTCCAACGACAAAAGAGCTGTGCGCGATGTATTGCACACAGTCAGCTTCGGCGGAGGCTGCATAAACGATACCATAATGCATATAGCTACGCCGCACATGGGCTTTGGCGGCGTCGGCGAATCCGGCATGGGCAAATACCACGGCAAAGACGGCTTCCACACATTCTCTCACAGCAAGAGCATCCTGACGCGCGGACGTATGGACATCAGGCTGCGTTATCAGCCTTCAAGTGAAAGCTCTCTAAAGCTGCTTCGCAAATTCATGAAATAAACTCGAAAGGATATTTATGATAATACTAGGAATAGACCCCGGGCTCGCCATAGCCGGTTATGCCGTGCTGGAACACCTTCCTCCGCGCATGCGGCTCATAGACTGCGGTACGATAAACACAAAAGCCGGTCTCCCCCTTCCCGAGCGCCTGTCTATATTATACGACAGCATGGAGCAGCTCATAGACATGTTTAAACCAGATGAAGTCGCCTTTGAAGAGCTTTTTTTTGTTAAGAACGTAACCACAGGCATAGACGTCGCTCAGGCACGCGGCGCATTAGTCACGGCCGCATACCGCAAGGTCAAAAAGCTATATGAATACACCCCTATGCAAGTGAAGCAGGCGGTCACCGGATACGGAAGAGCAGAAAAAGCTCAAGTGCAATACATGGTAAAGACAATACTCGCCCTCAATGCCGTCCCCAAGCCGGACGACGCCGCAGACGCCGTCGCCGTCGCCATCTGTCACGCACAGAGCAGAGGACTGCCGCGAGGCTTGGGAGCCAAAAGATAAATTAATATGGAACTTTTCAGCACCTCATACCGTCTTAATTTATAGAACAAAAAAACGGAGGCGTCTGATGATGAAACGATTATTTTACTGCATACCTCTTATACTTGCTTTAACGCTGTTCTCATGCGCTCAGCCTTATAATTCGGTTGAGCCTTCCGCGGCAGAAAACGAAACGCTCGTCGAGCTGGCGCATCAGAACGGAGACTCGCTTTTGGTTATAACAGACTCCGGCCTTTGTACACTTGAGCGCGGAAACCTTCCACGCGAGCTTCACTCCGGCGCAAAACTGAAAGTCACTTGCGACGGTGTACTCGAGACGTATCCCGGGCAGTTCGCAAACGCCTCGGCTGAGCTGGTATACGATGGAGACGGGCTTCTCGATCTCTACTACAGCGCTTTTTCTGATCTCATGAACACAGATTCCGCTCTAAACGACGATATCTCAGAGATAGCTCTCGATTTCAGCTCGTCTTCTCTCACCGACGGTCAGAAAGAAGCATTGGGATACATTTTATCTAACCTATATGGAACAGGAATGTCCTACTCTCTGTCCACTTACAAAGATTTAGAATCAAAAGGCATCATAAAAAACAACACATATGAGAATGGTCTCCTTCTCACACTTAAATCAGAAGTAAGCGGCGATACACTTTCCTACTCTTACGGCAAATATCGCAGCGGCACAGGCGCAACAGGGATGGACAACTGCAAAGCGGAAAAAAAGGACGGGATATGGCAAAACCTTCAATCAAATGAAACCTTAGCATGGATAAGCTGAACCAAACCGACAAGGCGGCACATATGTGCCGTTTTTTTGATATTAATAATTCAGCAACAGGTTTCAAAATCTATATTAACATTCATCCTGTATTCTATAGTCAATTAATCAGTTGTTAGCAACAATGATTAATTATTTGTTTAATATAACAAAGAAAAGGAGTTTTTATTATGAACAATACAATATATTTAGTCACAGGCGGAGCGGGCTTTTTAGGCGGAAACGTATGCCGCACATTAATCAAGCGCGGAGATCACGTGCGCACGCTGGCGCTCCCGAACGACCCTGCCGCTCGATATATTCCCGATGGGGCCGAGGTATTCTTCGGAGACATAACAAACAAGGACAGTCTGCGAGATTTCTTTGCCATTCCCGCAGAAAAGAAAGCCGTCGTGATACACTGCGCCAGCATAGTTGCACTTTCGCCCGAGCCCAGCCGGAAGGTATTCGACGTAAATGTTGCCGGCACTTCAAACATCATAGACTTGTGCCTCGAAAATGAAGCAGAAAAGCTCGTGTACGTCAGCTCTACCGGCGCTATCCCCGAGCTGCCTCACGGTCAGACAATATCTGAACCCGAGAATTTCCGGCCTGACGCTGTCATAGGTTATTACAGCAAGACAAAAGCTCTCGCCACAATGAGCGTACTCGACGCTGTAAAGAACCGCAATCTCAACGCGTCGATAATATATCCTACAGGCATATGCGGTCCCTTCGATTACTCCTTCGGTTTTGTAGCCAACTTCATTCTGGAGTATTGCAGCGGAAAAATGCCCGTCGGTGTAGAAGGTTCTTTCAACTCTGTAGACGTGCGCGATTTAGCCGCAGCCGTAGTCGCATGCGCAGATAAAGGCAGAAATGGCGAAGGATACATTCTCGGCAATGAAATGGTTTCTATGGAGCGCATGTTTGAGCTTATCAGCAAATACAGCTCTGCGCCATTGGTAGAGAGCATTCTGCCTGCCGACACTTTGCTCGCTGCGACAGGCGCAAAGCTCCCCGACGGTCCGGAAAAAGAAAAGACTCTTGCTGCGCTGAAATTTTGTTTATATAACATGATCAGAAATAATCGCTTCTCCAGCAAAAAAGCTGAAAAAGAGCTTGATTATAAGCCCAGACCTTTTGAAGATACAATTTCTGACGAAGTATCCTGGCTTATCAAAGTAGGAAAACTTAGAAAGCACACCGCATGATTCGCATAAATACATGTTGTTTGCGCATATTTCCCTTGTTTGACATTTCTCAATACCTACAGAATAAATGTGCGCATCCGGCAGGCTTAAATAGCCTGCCTTTTCTTTTGCTATATAATAATAAAAAAGCACGAGTCCTTTACGGACACGTGCCTTGTTAATCTTGAACAGTTAAATTATTTAACCTCTACGTCAGCGCCAACTTCCTTCAGAGCTGCTTCGATCTTCTCAGCATCTTCCTTGGAAACGCCTTCCTTGATAGGAGCGGGAGCGCCGTCAACGAGAGCCTTAGCTTCCTTCAGGCCGAGACCTGTCTGCTCACGAACAACCTTGATAACCTTGATCTTCTCTGCGCCAGCAGCCTTCAGGATTACGTCGAACTCTGTCTTCTCCTCAGCAGCAGCAGCTTCGCCGCCAGCAGCAGGAGCAGCTGCAACAGCTACGGGAGCTGCCGCGCTTACGCCGAATTTCTCTTCCAGTTCTTTAACGAGCTCAGCCAGCTCGAGTACGTTCATCTGCTCAATAGCTTCAATAATCTGTGCCTTATCCATTGTTATTATATCCTCCGAAATTGTGTTTTTGTCTTGTTTTATATCATGCACAGCAGCGCATTACTGCTGTTCTTCTTTCTGGACTCTTATAGCCTCGAGCGTGCGAACGAACTTGCTCGTAACGCCAGAGAGAACCATAACCAGACCTGTGATAGGAGCGTTGAGGCTTCCGAGCATCTTCGCGATGAGCTCTTCCTTGCTGGGGAGCTTCGCCAGATTCTCAACAGCTGCTACATCTATAGCATTGCCTGCGAGTACACCGCCCTTGATCGTGATCTTCTTCGTATCCTTAGCGAACTTCGTCAGAATCTTCGCAGGAGCTACGGGATCGTTTATACCGAATGCAACTGCCGTCGGGCCTTCCAGGATCGGATCCAGACCTTCTATGCCTGCTTTCTCAGCAGCACGCTTGATCATCGTGTTCTTCAGAACCTGATATTCAACGCCGGCCTCTCTCATCTGGTTTCTCAGCTCTGTTACCTCAGCTACAGTAAGACCTCTGTAGTCGATGAGCACCACGCTCTGAGACGCCTCGAGCTTCTCTTTGATAGAGTCTACGACAGCCTCTTTCTTTTTGAGTGTATAGTCCTTCAAGTATTTCACCTCCTCCGGTTCGTAATGCACCGGATTATAAAAAACCCGGTCGTCAAGCCGCATGGACAGACTACCGGGTAAATCTCCAATATTTTGCCTGACCTCGGCAGGATTTATCTTTGTACCTGCTGTCTGCGGTTAGCCGTTATTCAATTAAGCCTATATATTCTACCACAAAACAGCATACGCTGTCAAGCATTAGTTGTTAGTAAACTTGAGACCGTTTACTTTTATTCCGGGGCCCATTGTAGAAGCGATTACAACGCTCTTGAGATATGTACCTTTAGCAGCAGCGGGCTTCGCCTTGATTATAGCTTCCATGAGCACTTTCAAGTTCTCATTGAGCTTAGCCGGCTCAAAGCTCTTCTTGCCGATGGGGCAATGAACTATAGACGTCTTGTCTACGCGATATTCAACCTTACCTGCTTTGATATCTGCAATTGCTTTTGTAATGTCCTGAGTTACTGTGCCGGACTTCGGGTTGGGCATGAGGCCCTTGGGTCCGAGGATTCTACCGATGCGGCCTACGACGCCCATCATGTCGGGTGTAGCTACGCATACGTCGAATTCAAACCAGTTCTCGTCCTTGATCTTAGCAACGAGTTCCTCAGCGCCTACAAAATCTGCGCCTGCCGCCTCAGCTTCCTTTGCCTTGTCGCCCTTTGCGAATACGAGCACGCGAACCTTCTTGCCTGTGCCGTGCGGCAGAACTACTGCGCCTCTGACCTGCTGATCAGCATGACGAGGGTCTACGCCCAGCTTTACGGAAAGCTCGATCGTCTCGTCGAAGTTTGCCTTAGCAGACTGAAGTACGAGGTCTATAGCCTGCTCCGGATCATATAATGTGGATTTATCGAAAAGCTTTACGCTGTCCTGATACTTTTTGCCTCTTTTCATTGAAAACCTCCTGGTGGTATGTCGACTTTGTCAGTCTCCCACTTTTCTCCTTAGTCCTGTACCGTTACGCCCATGCTGCGAGCTGTGCCTTCGATCATGCTCATAGCTGCTTCCAAGCTAGCCGCATTGAGGTCGGGCATCTTCGTCTCAGCAATTTCCTGAATCTGCGCCTTTGTGATAGTTGCGACCTTAGTCTTGTTCGGGACGCCGGAGCCGCTTTCTATATTGCAAGCTTTCTTAATGAGTACCGCTGCCGGGGGCGTTTTGAGTACGAAGCTGAAGGAACGGTCTGCATAAACAGTAATAACCGCGGGGATGACCAGACCAACCTGCTTGGCTGTCTTCTCGTTAAACTGCTTTACAAACTCCATGATGTTAACGCCGTGCTGACCGAGCGCGGGACCTACGGGCGGGGCGGGAGTCGCCTTGCCTGCGGGGATTTGCAGCTTGATATAGCCTGTGATTTTTTTTGCCATTGTGATACACCTCCTGATTGTGTATGCGTGGTATACGGGGGGCTTGCCCCTCCCACTTAATATCTGTTGAAATTAGATTCGCTTGACCTGTGAAAAATCAAGCTCTACGCTGGTATCTCTGCCAAACATAGAAACGCTTACGTGCAGCTTCTGCTTCTCGAAGTTGATGTCCTCCACCACTCCTATGAAGCTTTCGAAAGGTCCGCTCGTAATTATGATGCTTTCGCCGACCTCGATATCCAGCTTTATCGGAATATTCTCCACTCCCATCTGGCGAACTTCTTCATCCGAGAGAGGAATCGGCTTGCTCGCCGGACCTACAAATCCGGTTACGCCTCGCGTATTGCGGACTATATACCATGATTCGTCTGTCAGGTACATTTTTACCATTACATACCCGGGGAAGAGCTTCCTCTGCACATGCTTGCGCTTTCCGTTCTTGACTTCTATTGTTTCCTCCATGGGAACTTTTACGTCATAGATAACGTCGTGCAGACCGTGATTGTCCACCGTCTTGAGCAGATTGTCCATTACCTTGTTCTCGTAGCCGGAATAGGTGTAGACGACATACCAGTAAGGGCGGTCTGTGCGCTCCTGCTTGTTAAAGCTCTGCTCGCGCTCGACCTTCTTCTTATCCTCCACCGGGATGTCAATATGTTCGATTATGACTTCACCATCCGCAGAGCCGTCGTCTTTCGTCTCTGTTTCAGGCTCCTGCGTTTCGGTTATATCCAGGTCGATCGTTTTAAGTTCGTCATTATTCACGCGCTATGTCGTCCTTCCTTAGTGATTTCGTGCCGAATTATTTAATCAGCAGCTTGAGCACCTCGCCCAAACCTAAATCTACGAGTGTAAGCACTACGCCTATAGCTATTACAAAAACCAGAATAGCACCCGTATAGCTGAAAAGCTCTTTGCGGGTAGGCCATGTGACCTTTTTGACTTCTCTCCATATATCCTTGAAGAATTTTATCGGAGAGCGGCGCGGCTTTTTATTTTTTTGCTTGGCAATTTTCTTTTGCTCTTTGAGCTTTTTTTCTTTATCCTTGCCTAGCAGAGTTGTCTTTGCCATGTTGCTTTATCCTTTACGTGGATTACTTAGTCTCTTTGTGAGCTGTGTGCTTTTTGCAGAAACGGCAGTACTTGTTCATCTCCAGTCTGTCTGGATCGTTCTTTTTGTTCTTCATTGTGTTGTAGTTTCTCTGCTTGCATTCTTGACAAGCCAATGTAACCTTCACTCTCATATTTTTATCCTCCAGCTTTTTATTAGCATTTTTTCTGTACATTAAAAAGCGGCTTAGTGTCAGCCATTTACAATTCTATCATCAATATCTGCCTATGTCAAGTCCCGCGGCGCAGGTATTCACACTTTTTCAGTCGATTTTTATCGAAAAAACAGGCTCCGCTCTGTGGAACCTGTTTTCTCTCGTCAGTTTTACAAACCTGTCGAGTTGCCGTTTTCTTCTCCATTTGGTTTCGTCCGCTCCTCAAGCCGGGATACTTTCGTCTCAAGCTCTGTCACTCTTTTTCTGAGTTTCACAACTGTAACCAGAAGCCATATCACGCATACTATCGCCGCTATCACTAAGCCGCTCTGAATTATGACCATTAAATACCCAAAAACACTAAACAAAATATCCATCCCTGCCTCCTTTCTGTATTAACTGTTTTTCAAAAAATCAAAATAATCAATTTTTGAAAAAAGACAACCACCTATAAATAATATTCAAGATGGTTGTCTCGGCTTACTTCACTTAAACCGACCTTGCTATAATAGAGCCGGCTTTAAAATCATAGAAATCAACTATTAGATGCGTAGAATTCCACGTATTTATCATTTAAATCCGTATATTCTATCTTGTTTCCGGCGACTACAACATAGTAAGTTGTTCTGCCGGTGAAGGTTATCGCCAGCGTCCTTGCGTTGTCAATAAACTTGTACGTATAATCTACAAGTTCAAAATCTATAAAGCTGGTATCGCCTGTGTAAGTCACATAGAAATTGCTTAACGATTTGAACTTCTTGACAGAATCGACAATAACATATTTATATTTTACATACGCCTTGCCGCCTCTGGTGTGACCGCTAATGCTGGATATCGACTTTGTCTGACTTCCCGTCAATGTCGAACTCGCATACGGCAAAGCCACATCTTCAGTCATATCTATTGCCGAAGCGATCCCTGCGTTTTGGTACTGTTCTCTTGCTTCTTCTGTACTTTTTTTGGAATGCTCCTCAAGCTCGTTTACAAAGTCTTCAAATTCTTCCACCGTATCAAATTCAAGAAACATCTGACCTTCGGGTATATCTTCATCAGACAATATCCGCATATTGTCGTTTGACTCTACAAGCTCCTCCAGTGTTATTTCTTGCGCCGATACACCTCCTGCTGCACTTACAACAAACATAACGGACAGCACTGCAAGCAACATCTTCCTAAAGTTTTTCATAGTTATCTCCTTTCAAATACATTAGTAAAACTATGTATTCCCTCGCCATATTGCCGCTTACCGAATATTCAGATTTCTTTTGGTAATTTAAATATATATTATTATTGTGTTTAATTTTTGTCGTTACAGCGTATAATTTGTGTCGATTTAATGTATTTCGCGTGTATCATCTTGGTTTTCACGCCGCTGCCCTCTTCCTCAAGCGAAGTGTTTTCAGGACAAATCTGCTGAG
>UQXU01000049.1 GCA_900545085.1 uncultured Eubacteriales bacterium | reverse complement strand
AAAAAAGCTTAGATTAAAATTTGTTTTAATAATAATATGTATAGTTACGGTCTTGCTTGCGGCTGCCTTTGGCGCGCTGATGTATTTTACGTCACGGAGTCTCAGCTCAGGGGCGGACGCTATGCTGGATGCGGTGATACACGGCAGGGGACTGCATCAGAGAGAGTTCGGCGAGAGGCGCGCTTTTGGTGTGATAACGGTAGATGAAGATGGAGAAGCGAAAGTGACCGGAGGGAATCTTCTCCATACTATGGACGAGGAGACTGTAACAGGATTTGCAGACGAAATAATTGAAACAGGTTCCTTAGAAGGCCATATATCTAAGTATAATTTGAGATATAAGTGTGCGGAGGATAACGGAATCCTTACAATAGCGTTGTTGGATACGACTCAGGAGCAGATAGCGCGCAGCGCTGTGCTCAATAACTGTCTGTTTATAGGATTGGCAGCGCTGGCGGCTTTTGTGGTTGTCGGCATTCTTCTTTCGCGATGGGTGGTAAAGCCGGTCGAGATTGCCTGGCAGCAGAACAAGGCTTTTGTGTCCGACGCATCGCACGAGCTGAAAACCCCGCTGACGGTTATACTTTCCAACTCAGAGATGCTGAGCGAGAGAATAAATCCGAGCGACGAAAAGAGTGTGAGATGGTGCTCCTCTATCCATGCAGAAGCTTTGCGGATGAAGGCTCTGACAGAGGAAATGCTGGAGCTGGCGAAAATGGACGAGGCGGTAGATAAAAAAATGATCGCTTCCGATGTAGATTTAGAATATCTTCTCACGGACGTTGTGCTTACCTTCGAGGCTCATGCTTTTGAAGAAGGTAAAGAGATAAGATTCGATACTAGCACGAAGGTTACGGTCTGGGGCGACGCTGAGCTTTTGCGCAGAATATGCGTAATTCTCATAGACAATGCTATAAAATACTCGTCCGAGGGAGGAGTAATAGACGTCAAACTGACGGAAAATGGTTCCGCCCGAATAGATGTATCCAACTCCGGAGAAGAGATACCTCCGGACGAAGCGGAGAGAATTTTTTCCAGATTTTATCGCACGGACAGAGCGAGGACGTATAACGGCGGGCATGGGCTTGGATTGGCTATATTATCTAACATAGTATATATGCATAACGGGAAAGTGTGGGTAAAGAGCAAAAATGGAATAAACACATTTTCAGTTTTGCTGCCGATAAAATAAAAATATAAAATAGAGCGGATAGCCGCTCTATTATTTTTGCCTTAAAAAAGGCGATTTACAAGCATTTCCAGACGAGAATGCCGTCCTGCATTTTACAGCTTATTCGTTTGCGGATGCGCAGATATTCCAAGTGGCTTATGGTCTCTCCGACTGCAAACCACTTTTGAGCAGGCGGGAACTCTCTCCAGCTTTTGCCGCGCATGTTCCATGTCATGTGAGATGCGGTTTCGTAAGCTGAAATACATGGGCGGCGGGATAATATGTCCAGGATGTTATTTAACCGCCTATCGTGATGCGCGAGTATCTCGTCTATGCGCTCATTCGCAGGGGCGGCGCTTTCTCTGTGTCCGCTGAGGCAGAGCTGTATGTCCAGAGAGCGTATTTTGCGCAGGCTGTCCAGATAATCGCCCAATGCGTCCTCCATGAAGCCTTGCCATACTGCAATATTGCTGGTGATGTCGAATAAAATATGATCTCCGGCGAACAGTATGGAGTGCTTTAAATCTGCGAGGCACATATGTCCGGGAGAATGACCGGGCGTGGCAATTGCGGTCAATGATACATCTCCGATTTGCAATGTATCTCCGTCGTTGATGCTTTCCATATCAAAGCCCGCGTCGGGTCGGAAAGCGCGAGCGGGATTAGCCGTTTTAATCTCCAAAAGCTCGGAGGAAGGCATGCCGTGTTTTTTATAGTATTCGTCGCTTGCATCCCACGCTTCGTTCTGCATATAGGCGCGGAACACAGCCTGATCTTTTGCGCTCATGAGAATTCTGCATCCTTTTGCTATTCGAGGTACGAGACCTACGTGATCGGAATGTACATGAGTGAGAAAAAGGACGGTGTTTTTATCCGACATGTCTACATTTAACTCGCGCAGACCGGAGGAGAGTGCGTTGAAGCTGCCGGGCATGTTAAAACCGGTATCCACTACTAAGCTGGCTCCTTGAGATTTTAATACATAACTCGAGAGATTTTTCAGCGGGCTGCCTTCCAGCGGAACTTCTATTTTGTATATTTCGGGGTTATTGCTGACTTTTGTTATCATAAGTAAACACTCCTGACTTTTGCATATGTTGTGCAACTCTGTTTATTATATCATAATTGACGAAAGGATATAAAAAGGTTATACTTTTATGTAATAAATTGTGGAGGTAACTATGCAGAAAGTTGCATTAATATTATCGCTCGTTGGCATGGCGGCGGATATTGTAATTCCGTTTTTCGCGGCCAAGCTGGTTCCCGGATATTCGCATAAGCTTCAGGATATGAGCGCATTGGGCAGCCGCTCTGCGCGCTCCGGCCGGCTTTATAGCTGCTGGATGCTTTTATTTGGTGTAATTGTTTGCTTTGCAGGTTGGAATGGCTACAGGCCGTTTTCATCGCCTGTGGGTATATTGATATGTGTATTCGGAACTGCGGCGTGTATTCTTTCCTTCTTTTTCAGAGCCGGAGAAGGGAAGGAGGATAAAAGCGTCGGCTCCAGGATTCATGGGATAGCAAGTGCAGTGGGGTTTATAGCTCTTCTGCCGGCGGATATATTGAGCGCCGTCTCTCTCATGCGCTCCGGTCTGTATGTTGCAGGATATATATGTACAGCGTTTTTTGTATTTGCGCTTATGTTTTTTGCCTTGTATGTAATGAGCGACAAGCCGTACTTTAAGGGAACGCCGTTCGGAATGACGGGAGCTTGGCAGCGTATGTGGCTCATATGTATGTATTTGCCTCTGGCGGTTGTTGCAGCGGTGCTGTTGATAACACTGTAAAAATAGAAAAATAAAAGACGGGTTTCGCTCTTATGTTGCAATTTAAAGAGCGGACCCGTTTTTTGCATGGAAAAGCAGCTCTCCGCAGAGAGCCGCTAAAGCAGTATTACAGGAGAGGCGAAACTTTTTCTTCAAAGAACTTTTTCGCTTCGAGTGAACTTATAACATACTTACGGTCGCCTATCATGACGGTTATGTGACCGGACTGAGTATCGTCGCATGTGTTCATGCAGTAGATGGGCGACACCTCAACTTTATCGTGAAGTTTGTTTTTCTCTACGAGCTGCGTCAAGTCGACGAGTACATTGTAACCGCCGTTCAGATGGCAGGTGCTGCCTACGCAGACTTTTAACTTAATCATGAGCTACATCCCCCTTGGAGTAATGCACGTGCAGTAATTCGTGAACACGGCCTTTGAGCACGCCGTTGTAAGTAGGAATAATGAGCGGATTCTCTTCGGAGCGCTTGATGGATGCGACGATATCGGCGTTGTACAAGCCTTCTCCGCGTTTTTCCTTGTCTTTCTGGAAGCTGAAGGGCTGACCTGCGCCTGCGATGCAGCCGTTGGGGCATGCCATAACTTCTACAAAATCGTAATGCTCGCCGGCTTTGATCGCCTGTATGAGTTTTTCAGCGTTGCCGAGGCCGCTTACGACTGCGATTTTAATTTTGCGGTCGCCGTAGGGTACAACAGCCTCTTTCACTCCGTCAAATCCGCGAACGCCGCGGTATGCAATAGCCTGAAGAGATGTAGAGGTTTTATCCGTGCTGACTCTGCGGAGGACGGCTTCCGTGACGCCGCCTGTTACGCCGAATATCATACCTGCGCCTGTGGCAGTGTTGAGAGGCATATCTACAGATTCGCTGGCTAACTCTGCGAACATGATGCCTGATTCCTTAATCATCTGAATTATTTCCTGAGTTGTGATGACTACATCTACGTCAGGCTCGCCGTCGCGGATGAATTCGTCGCGCGCACATTCGTATTTTTTGGCTGTGCATGGCATTATAGCGACATGGAAGCATTTTTTACGGTTGTTCTTATGCTGCTCTTTGATGATAGCCGCCAGCATCTCCATAGGAGATTTACAAGTAGAAACATAGGGCAGAAGATCCGGATGATTCTTCTCGCAATAGTTTACCCATGCAGGGCAGCAGGACGTGAAGAGAGGCATTCCGGAAGTGTCAGTCTCGAGCTTATTCAGGAATTCGCCCGCTTCTTCGAGTACGGTGAAATCAGCGCCCGTAGAGGTGTCGTATACTTCGTCAAATCCCATTCTGCGCAAAGCGGTTACGAGCTTGCCCATGCCGTTTTCGCCTTCGCCCATTTTCAGCTCTTTGCCCAAGGCGACTCGGACAGCGGGGGCGATTTGAGCGACAACTTTGACGTTAGGATCGTCTAAGGCTTCCCAAAGTTTGCGCGTATCGTTTTTGACTATGAGCGCGCCTGTCGGGCAGACGGCGGCGCATTGACCGCAGCCTACGCACGGAGACTCTGCGAGCGGGATTCCGAAAGCAGTGCTGATATAAGCCTTTGAGCCTCTGAAAGCAAAATCTATAGCGCCTACATTCTGAATCTCGTTGCACATGCGGACGCAGTCGCCGCAAAGTACGCATTTTGCAGCGTCGCGGGAGATGCAGAGGCTGGAATCATCAGGGATGGGCTCGGGAGCCGTGTTGGGGAATCTGATAGACGTTATATTGTATCTCATCGCCAAATCCTGAAGCTTGCATTTGCCGTTGTTCAGGCATGTGGTGCAGTCGCGGCAGTGATTGGCGAGCAGAAGCTCAAGTATATTTTTGCGGTATTTACGCAGTCTTTCCGTATTTGTGCGTATAACCATACCGTCTTTAGGTATAGTAGAGCAGGACGCCATGAGGCTGCCTCGCTCGTCTTCAACCATACACATACGGCATGCGCCGTATATAGAGAGGTCGGAGCTGTAGCAGAATGTAGGGAGCTTTATGCCTACTCGGCGGATTACTTCGAGCAGGTTGCGCTCTCCGTGCAGCTCCACAGGCATTCCGTCTATAGTAACATATCCTTGATTTTCCATGTTAAACCTCCTTTACAGCGCCGAAGTTGCATGCGCTGACGCAAGCGCCGCACTTGATACACTTGCTGGGATCTATAGTGAACGGTTCGCGAACCTTTCCGGAAATTGCGCCGACAGGACAGCCGCGGGCGCATTTGGAGCAGCCCTTGCAGATTTCAGGGTCGATTTTAAAAGTTATCAGCTTTTTGCAGTTGCCTGTTTCGCAGTGCTTGTCGAATATGTGCTCCTCGTATTCTTTGCGGAAGGTTTTGAGTGTGCTTACCACAGGGTTGGGAGCTGTTTTACCCAGACCGCAGAGGGACGTAGAGCTGATAGTATCTGCCAGCTCTTCGAGCAGCTCGATATCTCCTTCTTTGCCTTCTCCGGATACTATGCGTTCCAGAATCTCAAGCATACGTTTTGTACCTTCGCGACAGGGAACGCATTTGCCGCAGGATTCGTTCTGAGTGAAGTTCATGAAGAAGCGCGCGACTTCTACCATGCATGTGGAATCGTCCATTACGACGAGACCGCCGGAGCCTATCATTGCGCCTGCTTTTTTCAGTGAGTCAAAATCCAGAGGCATATCGAGATCTGCGGTTGTCAGACATCCGCCGGAAGGTCCGCCGATCTGCACCGCCTTGAAGTCGCGTCCGCCGCGCATACCGCCGCCTATGTCGAAGATGACTTCGCGCAGCGTCGTGCCCATGGGAACTTCGATAAGACCTGTGTTTACGATATTGCCTGTAAGCGCGAAAGCTTTCGTACCGGGGCTGTTCTCCGGGCCGATAGAACGGAACCAGTCTGCGCCGTTGAGGATGATCTTAGGTACGTTGGCAAATGTTTCTACGTTGTTCAGAACGGTAGGCTTTGCGAAAAGACCCTGTTCTACAGTGCGCGGAGGTTTAACTCTGGGCATACCGCGCTTGCCTTCGATAGAAGCTGTCAATGCGCTGCCTTCGCCGCATACGAATGCGCCGGCGCCGCGGTTGATGTGCATATGGAAGGAGAAGTCAGTACCGAGAATGTTGTCGCCCAGCAGACCGTATTCCTCGGCCTGAGCGATAGCTATTCTCAGTCTTTCGACTGCTGTTGGGTATTCTGCGCGGACGTAAATGTAGCCGTTTTGCGCTCCGCAGGCTATTCCCGCGATCATCATGCCCTCGAGCATTCTGTGCGGGTCGCCTTCCATGATACTTCTGTCCATAAATGCGCCGGGGTCGCCCTCGTCGCCGTTGCAGACTATATAGCGAGTTTTTTCCTTCTGAGAGGCAACCTGTCTCCATTTTTTACCTGCGTGGAAACCGCCGCCGCCTCTGCCTCGGAGGTTGGAGTCGTAGATTTCGTTGATGATTTCATCGCCTGTCATATCGAAGAGAGCTTTTTCAAATGCGCTGTAACCGCCAATTCCGAAGTATTCCTCTATGGAAGTAGCGTCGATATGACCGCAGTGCTCGAGAACAACTCTCGTCTGCTTTTTATAGAAGTTAATATCTTCCTGACGTTTAGCTATGTCGCCGTCTGTAGAATAAGCCAGACGAGCGATGTGTTCGCCGCGGATGATGGTTTTGTCGATTATTTCTTCGCAATCTTCGGGGTGAACTTTGATATACAGCCAGCCTTGAGGCTCGATGCGAACCAGAGGTCCCATTTCGCAGAAGCCGTGGCAGCCGCTTTTTTTCAGACCGATAGACGCCTCGTGAGGTTCCTTTTCCAGCTTGACGCTGCATGGTACGCCGCGTTCCTCGAGCAGCTCTTTAAAACGTTCAAAAACCTGAAGCGAACCGCCGGACATACAGCCTGTGCCGGCGCAAACGAGAATTCTGCCCTTTTCGGCTTTAATCGCGTCGCCGTATATACCGTGCATCTGCTGCAGTTCTTCTCTATTTTTAAGCATCAGCGATCTCCTTTCTCAGTTCCTTGAGGAGCCTGCTCGCTTTCTCGGGAGTCATCGCGGGGTAAACTTTATCGTTTACCGTGAGTGCGGGCGCGAGACCGCAAGCGCCGAGGCAGGATACTGTCTCGACTGTGAAGCCAAGGTCGTCTGTCGTAGGTTTGTCCTCGGAGAGACCGAGCTCGGAGCGAAGCTGCGTGAGTATCGGGATGGATTTGCGGACGTGACATGCCGTGCCGTCGCAAACTTTGATTACAAATTTGCCCTTTGGTTCGAGAGAGAAGTTCTCATAAAACGTTGCGACGCTGTATATTTTAGCCTCGCCTACGCCTAGCTTCTCAGACAGATAGGGGAAAACTTCGCGTGGTATATAATGGAAGTGTTCCTGAATCGACTGAAGGACAGCGATTATTGCGCTGGGCGCGCATCCTACTTCGGCGAGAATGTTGTCGATTGCGCCGAAGTCGAAGTTCTCGTTCATAATACCTCCTGTGTGGCGCGATTTGCGCCTTGTAGCAAAACGAATTAAAAACAGTTTATAAAAAATGTTTATATAAGCGCACGATGGCGATTATTCACAATATTATTAAATGCGTGCCTGATTCAGGAATCAGAGCCGAATCTGACAAACCGCGATATACTAGAAAATGAAGGCGCTATGCTGTCGTTTAGGACAAACACATCCTTCGGAACCTGCAAATGCGCCGGGGAGAAGTTCCAGATAGCTCTTATGCCTGAGGAGACTATCTTAGAGGCGATGAGCTGCGCGTCTTCCGCCGGAACGCATAGTATGCCGACTCTGGCGCCGGTGTAATATGCACTGGGCAGCTTGCTCATCGGGAGTATCTCTCTGCCGCACATGGTATTTCCGCACATATCGCCCGTGGGGTCGAATATAGAGTCGACTATAAGACTTGTGAAGCTCAGTGAGTCGTGAGAGAGAAGAGCCTCCGCCATTTTATCCGTGCCGATCATAACGGCGTGCGTGTCTTTGTCATATCCGAGAATTCGTTCGATATCCACGGTGAGCTGCTCTATGTTATATCCGACTTTAGGTTTGCCGCATTCGCTTATGAGCGCCAGATCTTTGCGCACCAGAACGTCGTGGAGTCTCAATGCATGTGCTATAGAAGACGCTGAAACGTAAAAGCCTGCCTCCTTGGGAAGAGAATGCAGGTATCCTAGATATAGCGGCAAACGCTGGAGCGTTGGTTTAGGTACTGGTTCGTGCATATTGAAGCTCCTTTCAAAGCGAAAATCTTCTTATACCTCTTAAGCCAAATCTCGGTGCGGAATTAGAATAAAGGAGCTTTGCCGATTTAAACGCTTCTGCACATATTATATAGTGCAAAAGTGATATTTTAATAATAGAAACTTTCGATGTGTATTTCAATAGTTATTTATTCCAAATAATAAGGCAACACATCGTGTTAACGTCGTTTTAATACGCTGTGTAATGCTGTATATCATTATATATATCTCAGCTATGATTGTTTCACAAGCAAGCAAGCGTCGTCAAAACCGAACACCCTAATTCTAATGTAATATGGGTAAAAGCTATTTCGTTTATAGTATATATTATGTATAAATTTAGGGTGTCTAACAGTTTTCTATAGTAGAATTATAATACCTCCATAAAAAATGTGAGAAATATATAAAAAGCATATCAACATAATGTAAATGATATGCGGGCAACTCTTGCTGATGGCGGAAAGAACGTGCAAAATACTGAAAGAGCGTGGCTTTACAAGTGAAACTGCGCTTTTTGGTCATATGGATTTAAATATGACCGGGATGGCGCGGATATATATTGCGGCAGCCTTAGGCGACTAAATTTAGAAAACGAATGAAAAAATGCAAAATGCTTTATTCGTTTTTTATGCTAATCATAGGCGTCTGCCGCATGCAATAGGGTGCTTATGAATGAACAGGCTTAGTATATTGTCAATTATTAAAAAAGGGGGGATTGATACCCCCCGTATCCCGTTTATAGAGTTTTTTATCAGCGAATTTTGTTTAGAAGTTAACTTCGAGATCGTAGAAGCAGCATTTGAGCAGCTCAGCCATATGTTCGGGCAGGATAGCGCGCGGGTTGGAGCCTGTGCAGGCGTCGCCGACCGCGTTTGCGGCTACTTCATCGAGCTTATCAAGAAATTCTTTTTCGTCGATTATTCCGTTTTCGTATTCTTTTATGCAGGACGGAATGCCGAGAGCCTTGTTCATATCGTTAATGTGAGCGATGAGGGAGGCTGTGAGTTCGCTGTCTGTCTCGCCGGGGAGATGAATGTGAGCTGCGATTTCCGCATAGCGCTTGTTAGCTTCGGGTTCTGCGGCGTTGAACTTAATTACCTTGGGCAGGTACATAGCGTTTGCACATCCGTGTACTATATGTCCTCCGGAATAAGCCGCTCCTGTTTTATGAGCCATGGAATGGACTATGCCGAGCAGAGCGTTGGAGAAAGCCATACCTGCGAGGCATTGCGCGTTATGCATACGCGCGCGAGCTTCTTTATCTCCGTTGTAGGATGCTATGAGATACTTGTCTATCATTGCGATAGCATGTAGAGCGCATGAGTCTGTATAATCGCAGTGGATTGTAGATACATAGGCTTCGATAGCATGAGTAAGAGCATCCATGCCCGTATGCGCTGTCAGCTTAGGCGGCATCGTTTCAGCCAAAGCGGGATCTACGATGGCTACATCGGGAGTTATGTTAAAGTCGGCGAGGGGATATTTTATGCCTGATTTGTAATCTGTGATTACGGAGAAAGCCGTGACTTCGGTAGCTGTACCGGATGTAGATGGGATAGCGCAGAATTGAGCTTTAGTGCGCAGAGGCGGGAAGTTGAAAGGTGTGCAGAGGGACTCAAAGGTTACGTCGGGGTATTCATAGAATGTCCACATTGCTTTCGCGGCGTCTATAGGAGAACCGCCGCCGATAGCTACGATCCAGTCCGGCTCGAATTTGGTCATTTCTTCCGCTCCGCGCATGACCGTATCCACGCTGGGGTCCGGCTCGACTCCTTCAAAAAGCTTGACCTCCATTCCTGCTTTTTCAAGCAGAGCTACTACTTTATCTAGGAAACCGAAACGCTTCATGCTGCCGCCGCCTACGACGACGAACGCTTTTTTGCCTGAGAGTGCAGACAAAGCTTCGAGTGCATTTTCGCCGTGGTACAAATCTCTGGGTAAAGTAAATCTTGCCATTGATAAAAACCTCCTGTTGACCGTTGGTGTATGTGCTGTTCAGCACAAGCTTATTATAATAAGTCGTGCGGAGAAACAAAAATATGAAAAAAGCATATCAACATACTGCAGCTGATATGCTTATATGAAACTTGGGTGAAGGATGTGAAAATGCCGTAAAATAGGCGATAAGGAACTATATGAAATACTTGGCGATTTGTGATTAAACGTCATAATTCCAGGATAAAATGCAAGATTAGATAATTTATAATGCATTTTAAGCGCATTCCCATTATATATAATCGCAGAAGGCTACTTCATTTTTTCTTTCAAAAAGTTTATCTATAAATTTTTTGTCGAGATTGGAGAGCGTATATCCTTTGCGGTATACTAAAATGTCTTTGTAACGCTGGTGCTTAGCTTTGCATCTGCGCTGCACCAAACCGTACCTATCCATTACGTCTTTGGGGATGGGAGACACCCACATATAGGAAGATTCAATATTAGTAAGAAGAGTAAATTGATTAGCCCGCTCATATACGTATATGCTTTTTTTCCCCGTGCCGATATCTTCCGGTCGGCTCAGCTCGGACTGCGGAACGTAGGGGATGGAGGTATCTCCGTGCAGTATTTCTACACAGTCTGCAAGGTCTTTATCAGTCAGCTTTGGAGTATATGCGAGGTTATGGTGCGCGCTCATCAGTACGAGATAGTCAAATTCCCAAACGGATTCGTGAACGAGCCCTTTTTCTGCTATATAATCCAGAAAATAGTTTTCGTATTCAATTTGATATCTCACGACGCCGAGGTTATATTCGCCTTTTGCAACATGGCTTATAGTTTTCATAGAATTGGTCTCTATAATATTGAGGTGCATTTCGTTGCGCGTGTCCAGCTCAGACGCAAGAGAGGTGAAACTGGCGGCGATATAGCTGCTGCGCGGAATAGATACGCTGAAAGTCTGCCTATGGGGATCGTCCGGTATGTAAAGCGACTTCATCTTGTCTATCTGCGAGAGTATATTTTTTGCGTATTTGAGAAATTCTGCGCCTTTTACAGTGGGGATGGTACCTTTAGATGTGCGTTCAAAAATTGTGATACCCAAATTGTCTTCCAGTTCTTTAATCGCTTTGCTGAGGTTGGGCTGCGCCATATAAAGATTTTCTGCCGCCTGAGTAATGGAACGAGTACGTTCGACTTCCACGGCATACTTAAAGTGAAGCGTATTCATATGATCTCCTATAGCAGGGGTGTAATTTATGCAGGGTTATCCTGCGCAAATTACATTATAACATCTTTATAAACAAAATACAAACAAATTATGCTTGGGGTTAAGGGATGATTAGCAATATTTGTAAAGCCTTACAGCTTCGCGCACGATGTCGTCTATCTGCGGGAGAGCCTGCTGCTCTATGGGTTTTGAGAACGGAACGGGCATATAAGCGGAGCCGAGTCTGCGCACGGGGGCTTTCAGCGAGAATAGGGCGTCGCTTTCGCAAATGGCGCTTGCCACTTCCGCTCCTACTCCGAAATATGTTACGGCTTCGTGAACTATGAGGACGCGCCCTGTTTTTTTCGCTGCCGCTATTATGGCGGGTCTGTCCAGCGGGCTGACTGTACGCAGATCCAAAACATGTGCGCTTATGCCGAGTTTTGCAAGCTCTTCGGCAGCCTTAAGGCATTGCAGAAGCGTAAGAGAGTATGAAATGAGCGTGACGTCCGTGCCTTCCCGGACGACATTAGCCTTGCCTATTTCTACGATATAATCTCCGTCCGGAACCTCGCCCTCGTTTTCGTATAAAAGCTTGTGTTCATAAAAGATTACGGGATTGTCGTCGCGTATGGCCGCTTTCAGAAGCCCTTTGGCGTCGTATGGGTTGGAGGGCAGTATGACTTTCAATCCGGGAGTATGAGCAAACCACGCTTCGAATGCCTGAGAGTGCTGAGCTGCGGCTCCTGTTCCTCCGCAGCAAGGCGTTCTCATTACTATGGGAGCGGAGAATTGTCCACCTGTCATGAAGTGGGTTTTGGCCGCCTGGTTTACTATTGCGTCTATACATACGGAAACAAAATCCGCAAACATATATTCGACTATCGGACGATATCCGCAGAGCGCAGCGCCTACTGCCATGTTAGTGAAGCCGGATTCTGCTATCGGAGTGTCTATAACCCTCTGTTCGCCGAATTCTTCTAAAAAGCCGGCTGTTATGCCGTAGCTTCCTCCGTATACCGCGATGTCCTCGCCCATTATGAAAACTTTGTCATCTCTGAGCATCTCCTCGCGGAGTGCGTCAGATACAGCTTGTTTGTAGCTGATTTTACTCATATTTCCCTCCGGCGTATACCAGCCTTTCAGCCTGCTCGAATGTCGGCCAAGGTGCGGAAAGAGCGGCTTTGGCGGCATTTTCTATTTCTCCCTGAGCTTTATCTCTTATGAGACTAAGCTCGCTTTCGTCTATTTTAGAGGAAAGATAGCGAACGAATCTGTCTATAGGGTCGTTCTTGTGCGCGGCGGCTTCTTCTTCTCTTGTGCGATATGTCAAACGGTCGGATTTAGAGTGGCCTCTGTATCTATAAGTGTGCGCTTCGATCAGAGTTGCGCCCTCGCCGGCGCGTGCGCGCCGTATGGCCTCTGTTGCAGCCGAGTACACAGCGAGGACGTCGTTTCCGTCTATTTCGCATGAAGGAATGCCGTAAGCCGCGCCTCGCGGAGCGACTGCGCCTCCGGCGGTTGACTTGCTCACGGGCGTGGACATACCGTAAAGGTTGTTCTCGCATATGTATATGACGGGAAGCTTCCATAGAGCCGTCATGTTTAACGCTTCGTGGAACATACCTGAATTTGAAGTTCCGTCACCGAAGAAACATATGCAGACGCGATTCTTTTTGTCCATTTTCAGAGCGAGAGCCGCTCCGGCGGACATGGGAAGCACGGGGCCGACTACGCCGTTGGCGAAAAGACCTCCCGTCTCCTTGTCTACTATATGGAGAGAACCGCCGAGCCCCAGACAGAACCCGTCCGATTTGCCTAACATTTCGCACATCA
>UQXU01000048.1 GCA_900545085.1 uncultured Eubacteriales bacterium | reverse complement strand
TATACATACTCTTTATTCACGACAAACGCGAAGCCAAGGAGGTCAAGTGAATTATGGCAAACGATCAAACAGAAAATCCGGTCAAACTCCGCACGGAAAAAGCTCTGCTTAAAACTCGCATGAAGAGAGACAAGCTTTTGAATAAGCGCAAAAAACTAGAGGGAAAGCTTGACGTCCTATCCGATAAAATCGACCTGCTGCGAGACAAACAGATGAGACTGGAATCAAAGCTAAGCGAGCTGATAGAAGCAGAAAACGAGGAACGCAAGGCGTGAGCCGCATAGTTCTGACAGCGCGGGACGACGCTGTCCGTATAGACAAATATATCTCTCTTCACACAAATCTGACCCGCTCCGCCGCAGCTCAGCTTATCGCAAAAGGGCGCGTTCTTCTCGACGGCAAAATACCAAACGCCAAAAACGTTCCGCGCCCCGGCAGTACGATTGAAATAGATGTAGGAGAACCGGAAAACGCCGAAATTCTTCCCGAAAACATACCTCTTGACATAATCTATCAAGATGCTGACATCGCCGTTATAAACAAGCCAAAGGGAATGGTCACTCATCCCGCGCCCGGTCATAATTCCGGCACTCTCGTAAACGCAATTATGTATCACATACGCGATCTTTCCGGGATAAACGGAGAGCTGCGCCCCGGTATCGTCCACAGATTGGACAAAGATACCTCCGGACTTATCGTAATCGCAAAAAACGACGCCGCTCATCTCTCTCTGGCTCAGCAAATAGCAGAAAAAACAGCCGGCAGAGAGTATCTCGCAGTAATACACGGCGCCTTCAAAGAGCCGGCGGGGACTATAGACCTCCCCATAGCGAGGCACAAGCACGACAGAAAAAAAATGGCAGTCGTTCAGGGCGGCAGAAGAGCAATAACGCATTATACAACTTTGGAGCGCTACTCCGGCTTCAGCCTCGTTCGCGCAAAATTGGAGACCGGACGTACGCATCAGATTCGCGTGCATTTCTCGTATATGGGACACCCCGTTCTGGGAGACGAAGTTTATTCTCCCCGCCCTTCTAAATTCAAAACGCAGGGGCAGACTCTGCACGCAGAGAAACTCACGCTTGTGCATCCCCGCACGGGCGAAGCTCTGACATTCCACGCGGCGATTCCCGAATATTTTTCAGATATTATCGCGCAACTCAGAGAAACTATAAAATAGCAGGAGGTGACATACGAGATGAGACTCTTCCGCTCGCTCATATCAGCCGCGCTCATTTTTATTCTCGCGGGATGTTCTATTGCGTCAGCACCCCAAGTTTCGCAGCCGGAGCCGATATACTCAGAGCCTGTAAGTCTTGAGCAATACACCGATTCCTTCTATGAAATTTTAGACTTCAGCTTTCTATCTGACGCTATAAACGATACAAGCCTCACGGCGTCCAAATGCGAGGAGCTTTCGGATAAGATCACCTCTGCAATAAACAACGCCGCCTATCTGGCGTCTACGAGCACAGGCTCAAATTCTATAGCCTGCAATGTCGGATCTATACCCGAATACGCGCTCCTTGCGATTTTAAAAACTATTCCGTCGCATGAGGTATTTAAAGAGCGTCTGCCTATATCCATAACACAGTCTCAGGACGGCTTTTACGTCATGCTCTCTTCCCTGCGCACGGGCGAGCTTTTTCAGGCTCTCGCCGCAGGAAACAGCTACAATTACCTCAGTATGCGCGCAAATTACTCCAGTGCGGTTACGCTGAACGCCACCGCCATACCCGCTATAGACAGCGACTACGAAATATACCCGCCTGTTTCAAGCTACACAGGCGCAGATACAAAATTTGACGCGCATAGCTCTGAGTTTGGCGTGAAGCTAAATTCCGGCTCTAAGGGAAACATTTTCTCAGCGGCAGATAGTACAGTCGTCGCCGTAGGTATAGACAGCTCTCTCGGCGGGTATGTCGTGCTGCGCGATTCTGAGCTGTACGAATATATTTACACCAACTTAAAAGACATAAAAGTAAGCGTAGACGACAGATTGGAAAAAGGGGATAAGCTCTGCAAAAACACCAAAAATCTGCAATTCGGTTTTTATGTAGTCCACAGAAGCGGCGTATACATAAACCCCGAGCAGTATATCCCTGTAACTCCTAAACCTGCGGCGTCTGCCGCCAAATCACAAAAAGCTAAGACAGCTTAGGCTGAGCTTTCTAATAAATATAATTAAATCACACAGAGGAGCAAAAGTGAAAACTAACAGATATTTCAGAATATTCATGATGGCTCTGGCTACCATCGCTCTGGGTATACTCAGGCTGTTCCGCAAGTTTACCCGACTCTACTCTTACTCCCCCGGAGACAAAGACGGCGAGCCGCACGCTACGCGCCGATCCGACCCGTCTCACCTCGGCATAAAAACCGAGCTGGAGTTAGACGGAGTCCGGATAGACAGCTATCAGCGTGAAGAGCCTATCTATTTTAAACCCGAAGAGAAATACAGCGCCCTTGACGGAATAGTGACCTTCCGAGGCGACAACTATCGTTCCGGCAGAGCGCGCGGTCTTGTGCCTACAGGTGCGGACAAGCTTAAGATAGCTTGGAGCATCGATACCGGAAGACTCGCCAAAGGCTACGGCACCGGCTATTGGACAGGCTCGGGCTGGACAGGTCAGCCGCTCATCGTAAGATGGACAAAGGAGCAAAAGCGGCGAATGAACATATACCCGGAAAAACTCCGTAAGCCTAATCTGACTGAAGTAATATACTCCACAATGGACGGCAATGTTTATTTTTTAGATCTGAAAACAGGCGAACGGACACGCGACGACATAACTGTAGGTCTGCCCTTCAAAGGAGCCGGCGCACTGCATCCCAGTATGCCTCTGCTCTTCCTCGGTCCGGGAGACTCCGGCCCCGGCGAAGAGCTTTATGCACGCGCATTCATCTACAGCCTTACAAACGGCGAGAAGCTGTTTGAATACGGCGGAAAAGACCCCTTCGCACCGCGTGTTTTCCACGGCTTCGACAGCTCTGCGCTCGTTCACAAACAGACAGATACACTCATTCAGCCCGGTGAAAACGGTATTCTTTACACGATGAAGCTAAACACGCAGATGACCCCATCCGGCGTGACTATCGACCCGAGCGAGATTCTCAAGCTGCGTTATACTACCAACCGCTCCAGCGAGGAAAAATACTGGCTGGGTATGGAGGACAGCTCAGTATGTTGGAAAAACTATATTTACATAGCTGACAACGGCGGCAATCTCCTCTGCATAGACATAAATACTATGGAGGTCATATGGGCTCAGGACGTGGTGGACGATACCAACGGCTCGCCCGTACTCAGCATAGAAAACGGCACTCCGTACATCTATATCGCCACTTCGCTGCACTGGTCTGCAAGCCGCTTCCTCAAACTCGGCGACGTTCCGATTTTCAAAATAAATGCACTAACGGGCAAATACGTCTGGAAACGCACATACCTCTGCAACACTATCGCCGGCGTATCCGGCGGGATTCAGGCCACATGCGCTCTGGGCGAGGGAAATGTAGACGATCTCGTATTCTTCCCCGTCGCACGCACCCCCACCGTTCGCGGAGGGCAACTCGTCGCGCTGTCTAAAGAGACGGGCGAAGAAGTCTGGACTTTCAATTTGCACAGATACGCATGGAGCAGCCCCGTCCTCGTTTACGATGAAAACAACCTCGGAACTCTGCTCATAGGCGATTCAGCCGGAACGCTTTACATGATAGACGCGCGATCCGGTATGCTCAAGGATAAAGTTGAGCTTGGCGCCAATATAGAGGCTACGCCTGCCGTTTTCGATGACATGCTCGTCGTAGGCACACGCGGACAAAAAATATTCGGCGTTAAAATAAGCTGATATTCTAAAATTTATTAAAGAGAGCGCGAGCTCTCTTTTTTTGCGCCTAAATCAAAAAAGAGAGCTGCAACTCAAGTCGCACCTCTCTGCTTTTGTCGTTTTAAACTGCATCATAGGGGCGGTTAATCCCTGAGATGCGCTTTATTTAGCATATTCTATAGACCGTGTTTCCCTGATCACGTTTACTTTTATCTGACCGGGATAATCGAGATCCTTTTCTATTTTCTTTACAATATCTCTCGCAAGCAGCGTCATCCCTGCATCGTCAACCTTATCCGGCTTGACGATGATTCTGACTTCTCTGCCCGCTTGTATAGCAAAGGATTTTTCAACTCCATCGAAAGAATTTGCTATTTCCTCTAAAGATTCAAGACGTTTTACATAGTTCTCCAAACTCTCGCGTCTGGCTCCCGGTCTGGCCGCAGAAATTGCATCCGCCGCCTGAACGAGCACAGCCTCGACAGTCTTAGCCTCGACGTCGCCGTGATGCGCCATTATCGCATTGACTACGTCGTCTTTTTCGCGGTATTTTTTCGCCGCATCCGCGCCTATCTGAACGTGCGGTCCTTCCACCTCATGATCTATTGCTTTTCCGATGTCATGCAGGAGACCGCCTCGCTTCGCCAGACGCACATCCGCGCCTATCTCCGCAGCCATAACCCCTGCCAGATAGGAGACTTCAAGAGAATGCTTGAGCACATTCTGACCATAGCTCGTGCGATAGCGAAGTCTGCCCAAAAGGCGAATCAGCTCAGGATGAAGCGAATGTATCCCGGCTTCAAAAGCCGCATTCTCACCCGCCTCGCGAATTTGAGAGTCAACCTCTTTTTTAGCCTTGGCTACCATTTCTTCAATACGGGCAGGATGAATTCTTCCGTCCACTATAAGCTTCTCGAGAGCTATTCTGGCCACTTCACGGCGCACCGGATCAAAGCCCGAGAGTATAACTGCCTCAGGCGTATCATCTATGATAAGGTCGATACCTGTCGCTGTTTCGAGAGTGCGTATATTCCGCCCTTCTCTGCCGATTATACGGCCTTTCATATCGTCGCTCGGCAGCTCTACTACAGATACCGTAGATTCCTGAGCGTGATCTGCCGCACAGCGCTGTATTGCCAGCGAAAGTATATAGCGCGCTTTTTTATCCGCTTCTGCCTTTGCTTTGGATTCCACTTCGCGCAGCATTACGGCCATATCGTGACGCGCCTCTGTCTCCACCTTGTCTAAAAGCAGCGTTTTCGCCTCTTCTGATGTGAGCTGAGCTATGCGCTCCAGCTCTGCGAGCTGCTGATTTTTCAGTTCGTCTGCTTCACTCTTCGTCTTTGCGACTTCGGCCAAGCGTTTACTCAGCTGCTCCTCTTTTCTCTCCGCCGCGTCCATCTTTTTATCCAAAAGTTCCTCGCGCTGGAGCAGCCTGCGTTCTGTTTTGTTCTGTTCGTTCCGTCTTTCTTTAGATTCTTTGTCAAATTCTGTTCTTAATTTATGGACCTCTTCTTTAGCTTCTAAAACTGTCTCTTTTTTAATAGTTTCCGCTTTTTTAGATGCATCCTCTATCAGCTTTGCGACAGTCTCCTCGGCACGGCCTATCTTCTTTTCAGCGACGCTGCGTCTGTATACATAGCCAATTAGCAGACCTATTATAAGAGCAACGACAATGAGGATAATGCCCAGGATGTCCAATGTTCTGTCTCACACCTCCGATTTCGCACGGCGTCCAAACCTATTGCGCCGCATATTAATACGTAAACATAATGTCATGTCAATACTAATCCGTATCATTATTATTTTACAGTCTATTAACGGAAATGTCAAACTCATTTTCAGACTAAACAACTCGATTTTCAACAATTCGGCATTTCCTTTTTAACACTTGTCAATTTTCATAAGTATTCGTATTCCTCTCCTAATATATTATCAATCCAAATAAAAATATTATTTTTTATTGACGATAATATTTGTAAATGCCTATACCTATATAAAAATCAGTTATTCGTTCTTCACTCAAAAAAACATCTGCCGCATACGGGCAGGTGTTTTTCATTAATATTTCTTATTGTTCTCTTCTTTTGAATTTTTCATCAAATGATCTATCGCTTCCATTCTCTGCTCCGCAGGCGTATCCCTATGCAGATGCACATCCATCTGCGGGAAGGGTATCTCTATATCTTTTTCTACAAAGACTTTCGTAACCTGGTTGTAGAGGTCAAAATGCACATCCCAATAATCCTCCGTCTTTACCCATGCGCGCACGGTAAAATCCAATGAACTGGCGCTGTGCGCACTGAGTCTGGCAAACGGCTCCGGAGCCTTGAGTACCTTAGGATGAGAGGATACAGTATCTAAGAGCAGCCTTTCAATCTCATCTATATCCACTCCGTAGGCCGTAGTAAAAACCATATCTACCCGCCTCGTCTCCTCTGCGGAATAGTTCGTAACTACTGCGCTTGTCAAAGTTCCGTTAGGCACGGTTACGCGCTTATTGTCTATTGTATTCAATATAGTGTAAATGATAGTTATTTGCGTAACAGTACCTTCGCATTCACTTGATTTTATATAATCGCCTACTTTAAAAGGCTTGAATGCAAGTATCATGACTCCGCCCGCAAAATTCGACAACGCACCCTGCAAGGCAAGACCTATCGCCACACTCGCGGACGCAAACAGCGCGACTATGCTGCTCACGGGAATCCCCAATATCGCTATGACCGCAATTGCCAGCATAGACCACAGCACCACTTTTATAAGACTGTGAATAAACCCCTGCACAGACGGATCCAGCTTAGAATATGCCTCTCCCTTAGCTATAAGTTTAAGAAACAGTTTTATTACTATGCTTCCGCCTATGAGCACTGCGAGCGCAAAGGCTATAGACTTAGCTATTTCTATTGCGCTGTTCAGTAAAACCTCTCCGCTCATTTTCTCCTCCCGCAGTTTTGTGTTTCGTCCAGCATCTTTAGTACAAACTTCGCAGCTCGCTCTGTCGCGCGTCCGTCAAAACCGTAAGTGAACTGAGCTTTAAACACGCGCAGAGCCTTCGCATTGAAATCCTCTTTTTCAAACGCCTCGCGCACATCTTGTATCTCTCTGCATATTTTTCCCGGAACGAAATCTTCATATCCGTAATAAAACCCGCGCTCTTCCACATAGCTGTCCATATCCGGCACATAAAACAGCATCGGACGCGAAAGCAGACTGTATTCAAAAATAATAGACGAATAATCTGTAATGAGAACATCAGCCGACGCCAGCGCCTCCATTAGTTCAAATTCGCCAAAATCCGGCGCATCCGGCTTTTCCGTCATCATAGGATGCATTCTCACACAGAACGCATACCCCGCTCTTTCCACCTCTTCTCTCAGCTCCCCGGCGTCCGGCGGGCGTATATCGTCTATGCCCTCTCCGCGGAATGTCGGCGCATATAGAGCTATCCTCCTGCCCTTCAGCTCCGGATATGCTGCGCAAATCTTCTTTCTCGCACGGTCTATGAAGCCATCTTCTGTCAGCACATCCGCTCTGGGTATTCCCGCCGCGAGAACTCTCTCCACCGAAACGCTGAGCGCAGAGGCATATATCCCCGCTACGTCAGGGCAGCTCACCACAACTCCATCCAGTCCGCTTATATCATATACGCGCTTCGTATGCGCTCCAAAGCGTTTGAACGCGCCGGCCGCGTGCCAGAGCTGCACTACTCTTACATTGTCCTTCTTTTGAATTTGAGACAAAACAAAACTGTTTCCTTCAAGGACTATTGTACTGCTCGTGTTGAAATACCACACTTCTCTGAGCGTATGCCACGCATATCTGAGCTTAGCGATCAGGCCTCCCTTGTATTCAGTACATAGTGCAATACACTTTTCATTCGTATTAGACTGTATATATTCGTACACACATCTGAGATTACCGCCCAGTTTGTTAGAAAAATAAGACATGAACACTATACGTCGTTTGACTTTAGCGCGGCGCAGAAGCTTATCTGCTGTTCTAACCACTGCGGCTGTCATACGTTGAAATGCATTCATGTCTTCCCTCTTCTGTATTTAAATATATGTTGCAAGCTCATATCTCCCACTTCATAACAGTCTTGAAAGCGAGATGCAAATCTTCTTCAAACGCATTAGTCACGTCCGCCATGCTCCGCACCGGCACGACCCGCCTTATTATCTTCTTGAGCTGACGCTGGACAAACGGCTGACTCTCCAGGAGGTGTGCCGTTTTGATAAAATCTTCTCTGCCGGAACGGCTGCGGCCTATTAACGTAAGCCCCTTTTCCAGTACCATGCGAGTACATATGGGTACGTTGTTTTCACTGACACCCATAAGCATTATACAGCCTTCCGGATGAATGCAGTCTATTATTTGATCTATCGCGCTCTCGCAGCCCGGACCTCCGACACACTCGAACGCATGATCCAGCTTGAACCCATCCGGAAGCTCGTCGACCGTATGCGTCTCCGCGAAGGAAAAGTAGGATAGCTTCTCTCGGCTGCGCCCCATAACGTATATCTCCGCTTCAGGCAGAAACCTCGTGAGCAAGAGCGCTGTTATGTATCCCAGATTTCCTCCGCCCCAAACGCCTATTCTCTCTCTTCTGCCGTGAGAAATTTCCATGAACTTCTCTATAGTGTGCATAGAGACGCTGATAAGCTCGCTTATCGCCGCTATTTCCGGCTGAATTCCGGTGAAAGGAAATATCCTGTCCCGCTCCATCTTTACATATTCCTGCATGAATCCGTCGAATCCGCTCGCGCGGAACTTAGAAGAGCGCAGATAGTTTTCCTTTATAAATTCGTCTTCAGCCACAGGCGTATTGGGGATGAGCAGGACTTTATCTCCCTGCTTAAATTCCCCTTTGCCGTCGTAGACAACTCTGCCCCACGCCTCGTGTATCAGAGCCATGGGGAGCTTCCTGTGCAGCACTCTCTTGTCGCGCCGGCCTGTAAAATACCTCTGATCGGCAGCGCAGATAGAGAGATATTCCGGACGCACTATGACGCTGCTGTCGTCCAGCGCAACTTCTTCGAAGCTCACGTTAAACTGTCTTGGCGCTATGAGTCTGTAGACTTGATTTATCATTTCACTTCCCCCTTGACTATTGCGTTCGCCACGCTGAGGTCATAGGGAGTCGTTATTTTTATGTTGAACAGCTCGCCGTCCACCATCTTTACCTTCGCGCCGCGCAGTACGCATATTTTGCACGCATCCGTCAGCGTCGCCTTTTCTTCTTCTGTGAGCGTTTCAAAATGTTTAAGCAGCAGATTGATGTTAAAGCTCTGCGGAGTTTGCCCCTGGTACATATCGTTTCTCCACGGAATTTCTTTGAGGAACTGACCGTCATTAGATACGCAGATAGTATCCGTCGCGGGAATAACCGTGTCGCATATGCCGTACTTTTTCGCCGCTGCTATATTTTCATCAATCATTCTATGCGTTACAAACGGACGGACGGCGTCATGCGTGATTAATATATCATCGTCGTTAATGCCGAATTGCTCGCGCACCGCAGTTATTATATTCATTATGGTGCCGTTTCTGTCTTTGCCGCCTTCGCATACCTCAATCTTATCTGTCCAACCTATATATTTGTCTACCAGATCTGCCGTATGACCTGTCCAATCTGCAATGCAGCCTATGTATATTTTGTCAATCTGCGGATTGAGCAGAAATTTTTCCAACGTGTGGATTATTATAGGCTTGCCTGCCAGCTCCAGAAATTGCTTCGGCATCTCTGTATAGCCCATTCTCTTGCCTTTTCCGCCTGCCAGTATACCGGCGTATATCATGAGTTTTACCTCCAAAAGTCAATATAAATTTACAGCCGCGGCTTACGCCCGGTCGCTAGATTAATAAAACACGTCTTTTTACAACGAATTATTGTGTTCTTAACATATATCTGCCGAATTAGATAATAGCATTTTTGCCCACGTTAGTCAACCTCTCTCACATCCCTGTGCCTTTCAGCCAATATCTCAGCGTAGCCAAAGTCTCCCTCAAGTAAAAATTCGGTATCATATACCACTTTGACTTAGACCCCACGCCTTTAAGCTCCATGCCCGCTTCTCTTGCCGCCAGCTTAGCACGGTAGACGTGAAAATCGCTCGTTGCAAAAACGGCAGTCCACCCGTCGGGGAAACGCTCGTCCAAAAGCTGTTTTGCAAACAAAAAGTTCTGATAGGTACTTTTTGACTTATCTTCTACTATGGTTCGTTCTTCGGGAAAGCCCTTTGATATAACGTATCTCTGCATTGCCAATCCTTCCGGAATAGGCTCGTCTCTCCCCTGCCCGCCTGTCAGAACCAGAAGGCTGCCGTTTTCCTCTGCGTATTGCATAGCGGCATTGCATCGCCTCTGCGCCGTCTCGCCGGCGACTCCATTCCGCACCCCGGCCCCTAGAACTATAACCGCATCCGCGTTTTTCGGCACATCAGACCCCGCATTACATTGCGCCGCTATAGTAAGCAGCATAAGGGATACAAATGCCGCATATGCGAATATAAGCACATATTTTACAAAAGCCCCTCCGCCGGACAGCCATGGAGCATTAAAAAATATTCCGTACGCCAGCAATGGAACGCCCAACAAAGCCGGAAGTATAACCCCCAAATTATAATTTGAGAGAAACATTATCGCTATTGTATCTAATATCAGCAGCGCGCCAATCAATATCAAAAGGCACCTTATTATTTCCATCTTACCTCTCTTTTTCATTTCATATCATATCGCATCGCTTAGTCTGTCCAAAAATGCGCCTAGAATATCGCGCTGACTAATTTTAAGTATAATAAAGCCCAATATTTGCTTCAAGCCTATTTATGTCGAATTTACATATAATTTGCATTAGCCGCTAACGTCTCTATTCACAAACCAGCAAATAGCCGTTCGGCTTTATCTCACATCCCGCCTCATCCAGCGCATTCAGAAGCTCCACTGCTTCCGGCGTTATTCTCTGACCCGCCGCTATCAGCGCGACTCCCGGAGGATAGCAGTATACAGAAGCAGCGCATATCCTGCCTTCTGCGTCGGAACGGCTTACCTTACATGTCCTCCCCAGCGCAGCCTCTCTCGGAGTCATTTCAGTCCCTGAGCGCAGTACATATTTGAATACCGGAGAGACTGTATTTCCCCTGCTCAAAGCGTTCAGCCCTGATACAAGCCTGTCCATATCATCTTTTGTATCGCTGACTGTCATTATGCAAAGTATGCGGGAAGGCTCTGCGCATTCGACTTCTATTCCCATGCTGTGCAGCTCCTCCGCGGCTCTGTACCCCGTTATTCCCCGTCCTGATACATCTATGACCAACTTTGTCATATCATCCACAGCAAGACATTTTAAGCCGTCTATGCTGTTTATTTTTTCTCTGACAACCCTCAGCGTACACAGCAGCTCTTCCAGCTTTTCTTTCCCTTTGCACCTCATAAAGTCGCGAGCTTTATCAATGCTTTCAAGAAGCACATAACTCGGGCTTGTAGTGTGAACTCTGTTGAGAGCGCGCTTCAGCCTCTCTGCATCAACTCTATCAGACGCAAACAAAGCCGCAGTCATGCCCATCGAGGGCAATGTTTTATGCAAGCTTTCACACCATATGTCAGCGTATCTGCCCGCGTCCGGCGGAAGCTGGTCAGTGTATCCCAGATGCGCGCCGTGCGCGCTGTCTATAATAAAAAGCATTCCCGCCGAACGCACTGCCCTTCCGATTCTCTCAAGCTCCGCCGCTCTGCCCATATAAGTGGGATAAGTCAAGTAGACTGCCTTCGCGTCAGGATTTTCAACAATTGCACGCATTACGCTATCTTCATCCACTTTGGGAGGTTCTTCTATTCCGCATTCCACTTCTACATATATTGGAACTATGCCCGACAGCACCATTCCATTTTCCGCGCTGATATGAAAATCACGCGCCATTATAATCTTACTTCCGGGAGAGAAATAAGACATCATGGCTAATATCGGAGCGCTGCTCCCTGCCAGAGAATAAAAGCATGAAGCCGCTCTTTTCTCTTTAGCATAAAGATTCTGCGATTTCGCTATAACTCCGTTAGGTGAGAGCAGATTATCAGAATCGGATAATTCAGTTATATCCGCCGCATTCAGCCTGCCTTTATGCCCAGGCATACACATTCTGAGTATGTCGCTCTCTCTATATCTCTTGAGCATATCTGCAATTGGCGTTGACATACATTCCCTCTTTTCTAAAATCAGCACTAATATCCGCTATTATAATTCATATCTGCATAAAAGGCAACCTGGCGCTTACTTTTTTGAATAACTATATTTAATTTTCATCATATAGCATTATTTTTAACTTTCATTTTATTGATATTACAGCATAGTATTTGATATAATTATTAATTACAGAGAGGAGAGTTCCTATGAAAATAACGACGAGAAACAACATGTTGCTGTTTTCTGTCCGTGCGCATTCCAGTACGTTTCGCTACGCGCTTTATTTTATAAAAGCCGGCGCTATCGCCGAGCCTACGCCCAGAATATATACATATTACTGTAATTCAGGACGCTCATTTTATAAATTTAGACCCGGCTGCGTCTACAATATAAACATAAAAGAAACTCAAATAGTCAGTTTTGAGCTCATAGATGAAATAGAAATCACAGACGACGAGTTTTTTACACTGTGCGACATGCGGGATTTTGCCGAGCTATCAGAAAAAGAAATGGCTTCATATGGCATGAATTCGGAGGATTACCATCCTTCGAATATATATTATACTTTTTCAAATTATAAAATGCTTTGCAATTACTATCCTTCCGGTTCTCATAGGTTATGCTTCCGACTCATACGATCTTTCTTATCTCTAATATCCGTTATATGTCCTGTAGTCCTTTATTTTTTATATGTATACAGCATTATGACGTATCACCGAAGCGGAGCATTCGGGCTTTTGTCAGCGCTCGGACCGCCCATATGCACACTCGGTTCCCTTCCTTTTATAATCTGGCTTACCAATTGCCTAAATTCACTCAGTGATATGCTCCTTCTGAATCTCCCTTTTTTCAGATATGATGAACTTCGTATTTACGCATTTGAGCTGGGGGGAATCAGAAAAAGCGTATACCTTCGCCGCGGCGAATTCAAACCAATTTTCCTTCGCGGTCTGATACTATTTGGAATAGCTATTCTCTCGCTTTTAATTTCTTACTTTATATAATATAAATATATAATTCAACAAAAAATGAGCAGGGTTGTTACAGCCCTGCTTTTTTCTGCTTTTTACGTAGTTATAGAGAGGGGGGAGGAGGAATGTTGAAAGTAAAAAAGAGATTCACATTTGTGAATCTCTCTAAAATTGAAACCGGCAGCTACCTA
>UQXU01000047.1 GCA_900545085.1 uncultured Eubacteriales bacterium | reverse complement strand
TTCCGGTCATTTCCGTTCTTCTCCTGCATTTATATTTTAACAGTCCGTGCACTCATGCTCGTTGAGCATATATTCCAAAACGCGATCTATACTGTCTGCCGAATCTGTAGGATCGCCCATGCCCGCTCCGGCGAGGTCAGCCCGGCGCAGCGCTGATATGCGCCGTGTCGTCTCAACGCCGTATCTCTGTATTCCCAATTTAAGCTGTTCGTCTGTCATAGAATTATCTATATTGAACATATGTCCGCCTACCAGCTTAGACACCTTTTTGACAAAATCCTCGGGCATAGCCATCTCTCTCAGCAGCTCCTCGGATATAGCCTCGCCTAAAACGCCATGCGCCTTCATGTGCCCGTCACGCGCCATAGCCGCAGGCTTTCCTATATCATGCAGCAGCCCCGCAAAGCGCAGTATCAGATCAGGCGGCGCAGCGGCGCACGTCTTTATGCTGTGCGTCATCACGCTGTATTTATGGTGCATTCCGTATCCTATACATTGCGCATCGACAAAAGGCGGAAACAAGACAAAAAGAGCGCCCGTCTTCAGCATACTGAAAAGCCCGCGCTCCACAGCGTCTGCTCTGCCGTATTTAACGTCGGACAGCAGTATCTTCACCAGCTCATTGCTCAGCTTCTCCTTCGACGCCTGACGCAGCATGTAAGCTCTCTCTTTTACAGCTTGGAAAAGCTCTTCCTCCGCCTCAAAGCCCAGCTCCGCCTCCAGCCTGCTCATGCGCATCAGCATATTAACGTCACGTTCAATCGCATGATGTATATCCGCGCTGCAAGCCCTGAGTTTTCTTTCTTCTATATCCTCTAATCCATACCCTGTCGGATCGTATATTTCGCCCGTTTCTGCGTCGAGATACAGCGCATTTACAGTAAAATCCCTGTCAGCTGCATCAGCGCCGATTCCGCCTTCCGCCAGATTTGTGTATATATACAATATATCGCTCGATTCGGCTTCGAAAAACGCGGCTTTGCCTGCATCTTCGGCAGACAATAGGCGCACACCTCCATCTTTCAATATTCGAGCCGCATCCGATACTTCCGCTTCAGAGGCAATATGAATCTCTGTGCTCTCTAAGGCAAGCAGTGCATTTCTCACATACTGACCCACAACATACAGCCGGTACCCCGCCTCGGAGAACATCTCCGACACGCGCTCTATTTCCGGTGTTATTTGCACTTTTTTCATAATTTTCTCTCCTCCAAAGCGGGATGCATCCGCACCTAGCAAAGCATACCCATCATCATCTGAAACATTATATCATCATGCGTGAGCTGCTCATCCTCCGTCGTACCTTCGAACACATACTCAGCAGGACCCGTCATGTATATCCTGCCCGCGTTATGTTCTATTTCCAATTCTCCCGCTTCCAATTCGACAATCAGCTTATCTCCTGCCAAGCCGAGGCGCTTGAGCATGGCGGCGACGCCGCACGCTCCCGTCCCGCACGCCATGGTGGGGCCGCATCCGCGTTCAAACGTGCGCATCTTGACTCTGCCCTCGTCCACCCGCTCAACAAAGCTTACATTCGTACCGTTCGGGAACATCTCGTGCCTCTCGAGCGGAGCTCCTTCCGCCGCTATGTCCACATCGCTCAGGTTATCCACAAGCACCATAGTGTGCGGCACGCCCATGAGCACGCTGGAAATCTCGTATGTCTTGTCTCCTACGGATACGCTCTGCCGCAAAGTGCTTCCTTCGCCGCGCATAGGTATCTTCTCTCTCTGAAAAGCCGGCACGCCCATGTCCACGCGGACGCCCAAGGTCACTTTTCCATCGGTGAGCACATTCGGCGTCATTATCCCCGCCAAAGTCTCCACGGTGAATCCGCTCTGGCGAACTATGCCCTTGTCGAAACAATAACGCGCAAAGCAGCGTATACCGTTTCCGCACATTTCCGCTTCGCTGCCGTCTGCGTTTATTATGCGCATTTTTATATCCGCCGTGTCAGATTCTTCTATTAATATCAATCCGTCCGCTCCTACGCTCGTCCTGCGGGGACAGAGTTTCTGCGCCATAGCCGACGCGTCGAAAAGCGGCTCAGCTCTGTTATCGTAAATTATAAAATCGTTGCCTAAGCCATGCATCTTTGTAATCTTCATTATTAAGCCTCCTTGCGAGTTGCTTTCTTTTTATTATATCACTACCTCAATCATGCCGCCATAGCTTTATCATCTTTTTTATTTATTTTGACGATTTATGCACATATAACTCTTGAATTAGACGGCAGCATGTTCCAAAATTTCATTTTCAGCCATTCGACAGCCAATTTAGAGGCAATTTTGACATTTTCTCAGCTCTAAAATTGCATTTTCTCTTGACAGAAGCGAGCCTTTTCCTGTATAATATCGACATTAAAAGAGACAGGGCAACGGCGCCGCAGATAGGCTCCGCCCTGTCTTTTTTGTTAGGAGGGTTATTTTAATGAACGGTTTACTGCGTCACAAGGATCAGATCAACAGACAGCTCGCCAGATACGGCGTAAAATTTGGAATTTACAAGAACGGGACATTTGAAGAAAGGCTCTTCCCCTTCGATGCCATCGCCCGCATAATCCCCGCAGAAGAATGGCATATTCTGGAAAAGGGATTGATCCAACGCGTAAACGCCCTCAATTTGTTTCTGAAAGATATTTACGGCGAAAAAAAGATAATAAAAGACCGCGTCGTTCCCGAAGATTTTATATATCGCTCGCCGGGATACCTTCCCCAGTGCGAAGGCATACTCCCTGCCAAAGGCATATACAGCCACATCTCGGGCATTGACCTTGTAAAAGGGAAAAACGGAACATGGTATGTATTGGAGGACAATCTTAGAATACCGTCCGGAGCTTCTTATCCTCTGATTGCGCGAAATTTATGCCGCAGATGCAGTCCGGATACCTTCCGCAGCAACAATGTGCTCGACAACAGAAATTACGGCGAGCTGCTCCGCCGCACCATGGACAGCGTAAACACAGGGGGAATCAACGTCGTGTTCACTCCCGGCAGATACAACGCGGCCTATTTCGAACATTCTTATCTGGCGGAGCTCTCCGACTCTGTCCTCGCGGAATCGGGCGATTTATACGTCAGAGACGACACTGTTTACTATCGTTCCACAGAAGGCGACCAGCGCGTCGGCGCGATATACAGAAGAGTATCGGACGAATATATGGATCCTCTCACGTTCGAGCCTAACTCGCTCATAGGCATTCCCAATTTAATGGTTGCATACCGCGCAGGCAACGTGGCCGTACTCAACGCTTTCGGCAACGGCGCAGCGGACGACAAGGGCATATACTACTTCGTACCCAAGATGATAAAGTATTATTTGAACGAAGAATCTATTTTAAACAACGCTCCCACGTACCTTCCCTTCTATGACAAGGACAGAGAATACGTTCTCAAAAATATCCAGAAACTCGTAATCAAGGACGTCGCCGAAGCAGGCGGATACGGCGTACTCTTCGGAGACAGGCTTTCCGCGGAGAAGCTGGCTGATTTAAAACAGACAATCGTCTCAGAGCCGCGAAGATTCATCGCTCAAGAAGTCATAGATTTTCAGGATCTCCCGATCATGGAGGGCGGCGAGCAGGTAGATCGAAAAGCAGATCTGCGCGCGTTCGTGCTCTCCGGCGCGGACAGCACCACAGTATGGCCGAGCGGACTGACCAGATTCACACGCGATCCGGACAGCTTCATAGTCAACTCATCTCAGGGCGGAGGTTTTAAAGATACATGGGTACTATCACGTTAAGCAAGCAGAACAGATTATTCTGGCTGGGAAGATACAGCGAAAGAGTCTATACGACAGTTCAGTATATGCTGGATTTATACGACAAGCTGATAGAAAACGACAAAATCGACTATGCGGGCTTTTGCCAAAAGCTCGGTATACCTTGCGATTACAAAGACAGCAGCGATTTCATCCGCCGCTATCTTTTCGATCCGGAGGCTCCCGGCTCTATAGCCTCCGGCGTAGACGCCATGCTCGGAAACGGCATGGTTCTGCGCGAAAGCATCACTACTCCCACGCTGGCATATCTGCAAATGGCATACAATGCTCTCCAGTTAGCCGCGAAAAGCGACGCTCCCATGGTCGAGCTGCAGTGGGTTTTGGACGACATAATGGCGTTTCGCGGCAGCTTTGACGACGCCATAGACATTGAGAGCATGCGCAACATAACCAAGGCCGGCGGCAGCGTCGAAAAAGTCAGCCTGACGCTCAGACTCAACTGGCGGACAGAGCGCCTGCAAAAGGAGATTCAAAAGCTCGTCAACAGGCTTTATAAGACAGATTTGCCCATAAACGACAGCGCGCTTGACATAATCACACGCAAGGCCATCGAGGGCGAAGATATAGATAAGCACATTCTTCTGCAAAGCGTAGAGGAGCTGTTCCGTGTATGAGCCGAGAGCTTACATTCTTTTACGACATATTGCTGGAATTTAACGAGAAAGTGTCTGACCACGCTTTTACATTGAGATGCCTGCCTCAGTCATTCCCGGGGCAGCGCATACTCGACGTCTGTCTGTCTATACATCCGTCTGTACCGTATTCACTGCAAAAAGACTGCTTCGGCAATCTCATGCAGATAGGTCTGATAGACTATCCGCACGATTCTTTCAGATACACCGTCCGCGGACGCGCACAGGTCGATTATTCTAAGCTTAAACCCGAGACGGCGCACCCTATATTCCGATTTCCGTCGCGTTATACCGCGCTCAGCTCGGAGATGCGCAGCTTTCTCTCGTCTCTCGCTCTTCCGACAGATGCAAAAGAGATAACATGGCTATTATCAGAAGCAGTGCGCTCTCACATGGAGTACGCCCCCGGCGTTACCGGAACATCGACCACAGCGGCGCAGGCTTTCTCGGCCGGCGCAGGCGTTTGTCAAGATTTTGCACACATTTTTCTCTCGTTAGCCAGAGAATGCGGTCTGCACGCGAGATATGTCAACGGTTTGCCTCAGGGCGAAGGCGCGAGTCACGCATGGTGCGAGGTATTTCTGTCCGGCTTTTGGATTGGCATAGATCCCACACGCGGAAAATGGACTGACGAAGGCTATCTGCGCTTCGGAGTAGGACGCGATTTCGGCGACTGTCCTATCGAACGCGGCGTGTTCATCGGGAAAGCCGAACAGCAGCAGAAGGTTTTTATGCGCGTAACACAGCAATAAATTCCAACATCAAAAGCGCGGAAGCAGCGCATAGCTTCCGCCCTGCATCAACGCCAGGAGGTCTTTTATCATGATAAAAGAAATAGTCCGAGTCCCCCTCGCAGTCGGGGAGGACTTGATAATAAAAAAAAACTGCATCGGCAGCGAAGGCAAACGCTTTTGTATTGTCACCGGAACGCACGGCGATGAGCTGGAGGGACAGTACGCAGCATGGAAGCTCGCGCGCCTTCTCGAAAAGCACAGAGATAAGCTGAGCGGAACGGTTGAAATTTATCCCGCGCTCAACCCTCTCGGCATCAGCACCATGACCCGCGGTATTCCTCAATGCGATCTCGACATGAACCGCACCTTCCCCGGAAGCACGAGCGGATCTTTTTCCGAATACGTCGCCGCTAAAATAACAGAGGACTTAGCCGGAGCAGATATGTGCATCGACATACACGCCAGCAATATTTTCCTGCGGGAAATCCCACAGGTGCGCATAAATATAAACACGGCGGAAAAACTTGTGCCTCTTGCTAAACATCTGAATATGGATCTCATCTGGATTCACTCCGCCGCGACGGTGCTCGAGTCCACTCTGGCTCACAGTCTCAACTCCATCGGCACTCCTACCCTTGTCGTAGAGATGGGCGTAGGTATGCGCGTTACAAAAACGTACGGAGATCAGCTGATAAAGGGTATTCTGTCTCTGATGTCCCATATCGGCATGTGGCATGCGCCTATCGTACCCGTTGCTCCGCCGATAATAAGCAGCGACGGACACGTTTCTTTTGTCAACGCGCCCTGCCCCGGAATATTTTTCCCCTCTTTGGAGCATACGGCTCAGGTTGAAGAAGGGCAGGAGCTTGGAGTCATCGCCGACCCTCTGACAGGAGAAATAAAGCAGCGTTTGACCAGCCCCGCCGCAGGTCTGCTTTTTACTTTGAGGGAATATCCCGTAGTTTACGAAGGCTCTCTGGTCGCACGTATACTCGGCGGCTCTATACAGAGCAACTGACAGGAGGCCGGCAGAAATCATGAAAGAAATAACTCTTTTTACGTTAAACACACCATATCGTCAAGAGCTGTCCGTCAAAGCATGGCATTTCGGTCATTCCGAGAAAAAAAGTCTAGCCGTAGTCGGCGCTCTGCGCGGCAATGAATTGCAGCAAATGTACAGCTGTTCTCAGCTTATACAAGCTCTCCGCAGGCTGGAGGCGGACGGCGCCCTCTCACCTGACTGCGGCGTTCTCGTCGTTCCCTGTGCCAATCAGTTTTCCATGAATGTCGGCAGGCGTTTCTGGGCGGCTGACAACACGGATATTAACAGGATGTTCCCGGGCTACATCGAGGGAGAAACCACTCAGCGCATAGCAGCCAGAATATTCGAGGCTCTTAAAGGCTATAAATACGGTGTACAAATGGCGAGCTTTTATCTCCCGGGTGATTTTCTCCCGCACGTGCGCATGATGGAGACGGGATATGAAAACATAGATGACGCATACGACTTCGGACTTCCTTATGTCATACTCCGCAAACCGCAGCCCTACGACACCACGACTCTCAATTACAACTGGCAGATATGGGAGACTCAAGCCTTTTCTTTATATACCCGCGAGACAGACTGCATAGATATAAACAGCGCGAAAGTCGCCGTAAATTCTGTATTTAGGTTTATGCACAGGAAGGGCTTCTCTTTTAAAAAAGAGCCGAGCTCCGCTTCTAAATCTCTGTTCTTCCGCGAAAGCGAACTTCATACCGTCCTTTCTAAAGCAGGCGGTCTTTTCCTGAGGGTTCACGCTCCCGGCGATTTTGTCCGCGAAGGCGAAACTCTCGCCGACATACTCGACGCATGCACGGGAGAAATTATAGAGGAGCTGAAATCCGACTGTTCCGGTCACGTGTTCTTCGCCCACAAAGCGCAATTAATAGCAGGGCACGAAGTCGCATTCAGAATCATGCCTGACCGACGGCGTTGCCGCACTTCCTCAAATGTGCTATAATTCTTATATTACTACATGAGGAATCTTAAACTATGGAGCAGACAGTCGAAAAACGCACAAAAAACCGCCTCTGGATACTTTTCGTCGCAAGCCGCGCGGATATCCGACTGACAGAGGAGCAGCTATGGAGCATTATATCCGAGCACGATATAATGGGCTATTTTGACTTTAAAATAATGTTTCTGGATTTGGTCAAAGCCGGACTCATCTCTGAAAATCCGTCGCCTAACGGCATGTTCTACCGCATAACCCAAAGCGGAAAAGACACGATAGAATTTGAACTCAAGCAGCTTTCCTACACCAAGCGCACCGCAGTCGAGCATTACCTGGACGTAAACAGACAGCGCTTCGAGCAGGAGGGCATGATATACGCTTATTACTACGAAATTCCCGACGGAGGCTATAGAGTAACCATGCGCCTGCTGGAGCAGGAAATGACCGTGTTCGAAGTGAGCTACATAGCGTCTTCAGAGAGCGAGGCCAAGCTCCTGACCAAAAACTGGCACAAAAATCACATGAAAGTATATCACAGCGTTTTCGCCGCTCTTCTCGATTCACCCCCACCGGATGAAGGTATATAATAAAAAATCGTCGGAACTCCGACGATTTTATTTTTTCACCCGTCATTATACTTCTTCTTTTTTGCTCAGAGCTTCTCTTGCGAAAGCTTCAATAGAGTAATCCGCCCTCTTTCCATCTCCAAACAAATTAAAAAAGCAGGAAGGTATCTCTTTCAGCGCAAGATTCTTCTTTACGCAAAGGGAACATCCCTCGTCGTGATTGACGGGATTCAGCGGACATTTTTTATCACTGCAGGTGCAAAAATCAAAATTCTTCATTACGTGTCTTTCCTCTTTAATTATTTCATTTTCAAAATTATTTTATTTCAAAACCCGCAAGCTCTTCCAGCTCCCCTGCCAAGTAAAATGACCCTGCTATAACCAGCAGTGCTCCGGAGGATTTCGCCGCCTTTTCAGCCATTTGAAAAGCCTTTGAGCTTTCATCCTCCGCATACTCAGCGCCGAATATTCTCGCAGTTTCTTCCGCACTCCTGCTGCGTTCGTTCTTAACAGCAGAAGCAAAAACCTTTGCTCCTCGTTTTTTTGCGTATTCTGCCAAAGAGGATACGTCCTTCCCGTGCATCCCCGCCGTGAGCAATACAATATCTCTTTCGGCAAATTTTTCATCCAGACATTGCGTCAGCTCTTCTATTGCGTCCGCATTGTGTCCGCCGTCTATCAGTATATCCCGCTCTCTGTCGTATTCCAGCCTTGCAGGTATCCTGACTCGGCTCAGGCAGCCGGGCTGCGGCTTCAGACCCGCAAGCTCCACCGCCGTCATCGCCATCGCTGCGTTTATCGGCTGACTCGAACCCAGAGCTCTAAGTTCAACTCCCAATTCTTCCGCATCGCGCTTTGTCACCACGTGCAGCTCTGCGCTTCTCATGGCGCACGTCCGTTCTATAATCCGCATTGCGCCGCGCCTTTGCTCCTGAGTCACGACAAATCCGCCTTTTCTGATTATCCCGCATTTTTCCTCTGCTATCTTCTCTATCGTATCGCCTAAAATCTCAGCGTGATCTATTCCTATTCTGGTTATCACATTGACGTCGGCGGGATACAGGTTTGTAGGATCTTTCTTTCCGCCCAGCCCCACTTCGAGCACTGCGCACTGCACTCCGTTTTCAGCGAACCATTTCATCGCGGCGTGCGTCAGCTTTGTAAAATAGTTTCCCTCCGCCTTTTCAAACAGCGCGTCCATCTCCCGCTCCGGGATGCACTCCCCGTTTATTCTGATTCTCTCTTCTTTGCGCACTATATGAGGCGATGTAAACAATCCCGTCCTCATTCCGGCGCTTTGCATTAATGCAGCGACATATGTCGCGACGGAACCCTTGCCGTTCGTCCCCGCAATTTGTATTATCTTCATAGCATTTTTAATAAATAAAGCCGCCAACACACTAAATTGCTGACGGCTCTATGTAGTTTCCTGTTAGCCGAGTTCTTCAAAAGACTTTATCTGTTCGAGCAGCTTGTCCAGCATATCCTGATATTTAGCCAGTTTTTCACGCTCCTCGTTCACTACCTTTTCCGGCGCCTTGGATGTGAACTTCTCATTTGCGAGCTTGCCGTAGGCGCGCTTTATCTCGCTCTCAAGGTTCGCTTTCTCTTTGTTCAGCCGCTCCAGCTCCTTGGATATATCCACCAGCTCGCCCAGCGGCAGGAATATCTCGCCCAGCTCTGTCACCGCGCTCGCAGCGCCGCTCTCCGTCTGTCCTTCCTCCATGAGGATTACCTCGCTTGCGCCTGCGAGTCTCTTTATGTACAGCTCGCATTCTTTTACGTCCGCTTCTCTGTCCGTTCGGATTTTCAGCGCAGCCTTTCTGGACGGCGGAACATTCATCTGCGCGCGTATGTTGCGCACCGTGCGTATTACGTCCATGACCGCGGACATGCGCTTTTCATCTTCCTCAAAGTGCAGCTCGCCCTTCGGCCACTCGCTTATCATTATGCTCTCGCCCGCGCCCAGCACCTCGACGAATATTTCCTCCGTGATAAACGGCATGAAGGGATGCAGCAGCTTTAATGCGTCGATCAGAACATATCTCAAAACTCCCAAAGCCGTCTTTTTAGCCTTCTCATCTTCACCGTAAAGCCGCGGCTTTGCCATTTCGATATACCAGTCACAGTATTCGCTCCAGATAAAATCGTAGACCTTGCTCGACGCCAGACCCAGCTCAAACTTGTCTATATTATCGCTGACCTCTTTTGTAACCTGGCTGAGTCTCGAGAGTATCCATTTATCCGCTACGTCTATGTTTTCAAGCTCCAGCTGTTCCGTTCCGTCGCTGTTCATGGCTATGAAACGGGAGGCATTCCATATCTTGTTTGCAAAGTTGCCCGCTGCTGTCACTTTCTTTTCTACATATCGCATATCGCTGCCCGCTGATACGCCCGACGCCAAGCTGAAGCGCAATGCGTCCGCGCCGTATTTTTCTATTACTTTCAGCGGGTCTACGCCGTTGCCCAGAGATTTGCTCATTTTACGGCCCTGCTCATCTCTGACTATGCCATGAATGGCTACCTTTTCAAACGGAGCCTTCCCCATAACTTCTTCGCCGAACACCATCATTCTCGCTACCCAGAAGAATATTATGTCATAGCCCGTGACGAGAGTCGTCGTCGGGTAAAAGCATTCCAGCTCAGGAGTTTTCTCCGGCCATCCGAGCGTTGAGAACGGCCACAATCCGGAGGAAAACCACGTATCCAAAACGTCCTCATCCTGATGCAGATGCGTACAGCCGCATTTCTCGCACTTCTCCGGCTCGTCCACACTTACGTTCACATGGCCGCATTCGTCGCAGTAATACGCCGGTATGCGATGTCCCCACCAAAGCTGACGCGATATGCACCAATCGCGGATGTTCTCCATCCAATTGAAATATATCTTGTCAAAACGCGACGGTATGAACTGAGTTTCGCCGCTACGCACGGCTTCTATCGCCGGCTTTGCCAGATCCTTCATAGATACGAACCACTGCATGGAGACCATCGGTTCCACTGTGGAATGGCAGCGGTAGCACTCGCCTACGTTGTGTGCATAATCCTCTATTTTTACCATAGCTCCGAGCTCCTGAAGCTCTTTGACTATAGCCTCTCTCGCCTCGAGAGCCGTCATTCCGCAGAATTTCCCGCCGTTCTCGTTTACATGAGCGTCGTCTGTCAGAACGCTTATTATCGGCAGATCGTGGCGCATAGCAACTTCGAAGTCGTTAGGATCGTGAGCCGGCGTTATCTTGACCGCGCCTGTACCAAATTCCTTCTCTACGTACTTATCAGCCACAACCGGTATGGGTTTGCCCACTATAGGCAGTATCACATTCTTTCCTACCAGATTCTTATATCTCTCGTCGTCCGGATGCACCGCGACAGCCGTATCGCCCAGCATTGTTTCCGGTCTGGTCGTAGCTACTATTATGCCTTCGCCTCCGTCCTCCGCAGGATATCTGATGTGCCAGAGATGGCTGCTCTTTTCCGTGTACTCTACCTCTGCGTCCGAGAGAGCCGTCCTGCACGTCGGGCACCAGTTTATGATTCTGTTTCCCCGATATATTTTTCCTTTTTTGTACAGACGAACGAACACCTCTCGCACGGCGCGGGAGCATCCTTCATCCATTGTAAATCTCTCTCGGCTCCAATCGCAGGAGCTGCCCAGCTTTTTCAGCTGAGTCGTAATGGTATCTCCGTATTCTTTTTTCCACTCCCACGCGCGCTCCAGAAATTTCTCCCTGCCTATGTCGTTCTTTGAGATTCCCTCCTCAGCCAGCGCGTCTACTATCTTTACTTCTGTCGCAATGCTGGCATGGTCCGTACCCGGAACCCAAAGCGTAGCGAATCCCTTCATGCGGTGATACCGCGTCAGCGCGTCCTGGAGCATATTGTCCAGCGCATGACCCATGTGCAGCTTGCCCGTTATATTAGGCGGCGGCATTACGATGCAGAACGACGGCTTGGACTTGTCCGGCTCAGCGGTAAAATATCCTCTTTCCATCCATCTATCGTACAGCTTCTGCTCCACTTCTTTGTGGTCATACGCTTTTTTAATATTATCACTCATATATAAATAAAACCTCCGTGGAATTGCAAACAATCAATATATATATTGCCGAAAACACTATCAATAATTATAGTACAAATTTTCCGTCAAAAAAACTCAGCTTTGAGCTTCGTCTCTGCATTACAGCTTAAACAAAGCGCCCGTCGCTACTATCAGCCCTGCAGCTATTACGATAAGCCCGACCGCTTTTAATTTGAGCACTTTTTTATCTCCGCCGCCCTCCGACGCCTTGCCTATTATAGGCGCAGCTCCGAAGGTAAGCCCCGCTCCTATTACCATAATAATAGTGCCTATTATCTTTTCCATTTTTATTCAGCCTCGCCGTCTGGTTTTCTCTGTTCTCTATATGCTCTCCACGCCAATACGGCATATTGCACAAACGCCACAATTACAAATACCAGCGCAACATATACCGCATATAGATAATACGGATACAGCCACATCGCGAAAAATCCGGACGCAATGGATATATTCAGCAAAAATCCCGCTATTTTTCCGTATATGTTCGCAGGGATTATTATTTTTTTAGAAAGCAGGAACGCTCCCCCCGCCAGCATACACGCTTCTTTAGCCAAAATTACTATAACTACAAAAAGCGGCAGTATCTCGGCTGCTGCAAAAGATATAAGCACCGCCATAGCCATGAGCTTATCCGCCAGCGGATCGAGCACAGAGCCGAGCTTTGTAACTTCGCCATTCGAGCGAGCCAGATATCCGTCCAGCAGGTCTGTAAGACATGCCACAAGAAAGCAGGCGAACGCCCACATAATCTCTCTTTGCGCTATAAGTACGGCCGTCGCCGGAACGAGCAGCAGCCGTATAAAGCTCAGTATGTTAGGTAGCGTCCAAATCTTTTCTTTCATTCAATAACCTTCTCCTCTAACTCCGTTACCTAGTAATTATAAGGCTTTCACGAGTTTTTTTCAACAATATTATAACTAATTGCGGAAGATTGATGAGCTTACTCTTTTGTTAGACTTAAAGCGATTTTTCTTGCTTTAAACCTCGTCCGTTTTTCTCCTCATTCAAACTTTTCTTTACGCTGTTTTTGATGTAAAATATAGCTGGGCTGCATACACTACTTTTAAACGGCTAAAATTATCACAGGAGTAAAAAAAGCATGAGAAAATTATACTTAGGAGTAGATATAGGCGGCACAAAAATTGCATACGGCATTTTCGATGAAAGCGGCAGTCTCACCGTTCGGCGCGAATACCCCAGCGACGTTCAGGCAGGTCCGGACGCGCTCTTCGCGCCAATGCTCAACGGGCTGCGCGAAGAAGGCGCGGATTTTTCCTGCGTCTGCGGAGTCGGAATAGGCGCTCCGTCTGCAATAGATTACAAAAACACGCGCATAGTCTCCACCGTAAATCTCCCGCTTCTCGCCGACATACCTATCAGAGAGTTTTTCACAACGCTGTTCCCCAACGCTGATATACGCGCGGAGAACGATGCGAACGCAGCCGCTCTCGCCGAACATAGACGCGGCGCCGGCAGAGACCTCGGCGATATGGTGTACATTTCCGTCTCCACAGGCGTCGGCGGCGGAATAATCCTCGGGGGCAACGTCCTCCGCGGCGAAAACGGATACGCCGGCGAAATAGGACATATGCTTATTCGCCCGGGCGAAGGGCCGCTCTGCGGCTGCGGACACAGAGGTTGTTTCGAGAGTCTCTGCGCCGGGAAATACATAGGCGAACGCGCTCAGGAGTACAGCAAAAAATACAGCAGCACGTTCATGAAAGAGCTGGCAGGCGGAGATCTTCTCCGCTCAACAGGGCATACGCTTTACGCGGCTTATCGCGCAGGAGACGAGATGGCCAAGGAAATGTTGTCCGACATGAGCCGTGATCTGGGTATACTCACTTACAACCTGTTCCGAGCGCTGGACGTAGACGGATTTGTTTTCGGCGGCGGTCTGATCCAGCCTGATTGGCCTCTTCTCGACGGCATTCGCGTACAATTCCGCGAGTTGACCAAAGAGGGCTATTCCGCAGAAATACGCCGCGCCGAGCTGGGCTTGGACGTGGGTGTAATCGGTGCGTTTGAATCGCTTTTTTAAGCGTAATAACAATATAACCGTGAACAGACTAAGCCTTCGGCGGAGGTGCAATCCGCCGCTGAAGCCCTAAGGGGCGGCGCCCCTTATAGAAAACTTCGGACCAATTTTACAAAGGAGAGTCAAATGGGATACATCCAAGAATTTAAAAAGTGGCAGGAAAAGCTTGAAAACACGCCTTACGCATCCGAACTGGCGTCTATGACAGAAGCTGAGAAAGAAAGCTGCTTCGGCG
>UQXU01000046.1 GCA_900545085.1 uncultured Eubacteriales bacterium | reverse complement strand
AAGAACTATTTTTACCCCGATCTGCCCAAGGCGTATCAGATCAGCCAGCTCTATCTGCCGATCTGCCGGAATGGCCATGTCGATATCGAGACGGCGGCGGGCAAAAAGGCCGTCGGCATCCACGAAATCCACATGGAGGAGGACGCGGGCAAGCTGGTGCACGACCCGTGGCTGGATGAAACGATGGTGGATTACAACCGGTGCGGCGTGCCGCTGCTGGAAATCGTCTCCGAGCCGGACATTCGCTCTGCCGAGCAAGCTGTAGCCTATGTCAAAAAGCTTCGCGCTATAATGCTGTATGTAGGCGTATCCGACTGCAAAATGAATGAAGGCTCTTTGAGATGTGACGTAAATCTTTCAGTACGTCCCAAGGGTGCGGAGGAATTCGGAACACGCACTGAAATGAAAAACCTCAATAGTTTTAACTCTATAGCACGTGCGATAGATTACGAATATAAACGCCAGGTTGCAGCTATAGAAGCCGGAGAGACTATCATACAGGAAACGCGCAGATTCGATCAGAATACAGGAAAAACAAGCTCCATGCGTAAAAAGGAAGATGCGAATGACTACCGCTACTTCCCCGATCCGGATCTGCCTCCTATTATTACATCAGATGAAAAAATCGCAGCTCTCAAAGCTACGATTCCTCCGCTGCCGGATGAACGAAAAGCAAAATATATGGACGAATATGCTTTATCCGCGTATGACGCAGAAAATATTGTAACTCAAAAGGAAATCGCAGATTATTTTGAGCTTGCAGCATCTAAAACATCTCATGTAAAGCTGTTAGCAAATTTAATACTGACTGAAGTATTCAGGAAACTTCCGCCCGAGAGCACAGAAATTCCGATATCACCGGAGCACATGGCGGCGTTGTGCACTCTCATGGGAGAAGGCAGAGTCAACTCTAACACGGCGAAGCAAGTTCTTGCTATGCTGTGGGAAAATGATACAGATCCTATTGCTCTTGTTCAGGAGAAAGGTCTGGAGCAGATAAGCGACGAAAACAAACTGACAGAAATTGTAAATGCTGTCTTAGAAAAGAACGAAAAGTCAGTAGCCGACTATCTCAAAGGGAAACAGAAGGCAATTATGGCTCTTGTCGGACAGTGTATGGCAGCTACCAAGGGAAAAGGCAATCCCGTAAAGCTGCAGTCTATCTTGATGGAAGAATTGGAAAAACTCAAAAAATAAGAATAGAGTTAAAAAATATAAGCGCTGGCATTTTATTCGACGTCAGCGCTTATTTATTTAAGAACAACAAACGGCAGAGGAAATCTCCGCCGCTTGTCTAAGCCTTATATAAACATTATTTAATTGTTGTACTTATTGAGCCTTAGCTTTCTTTTTGATTTCGGCACGTTCTCTGCACCTTGCGCAGCCCGCGCTGCATTCCCAAATTCGGTCGGCAGCTACCTTCCATTTTTCCGCAGTCTCTACACATTTTTCGGTCAATTCATGTACATCCTCCGGGTGCATGAGATCGGTAGATTTAGCCCCGGTCTTTTTAACGATTTCTTCCAGCGCTCCCGGGTTATCGAGCAGAGGACAAGGACGCAGCAAGTTATCGCTGAAAGGCTGACCCTCTCTGTATGCTGTAAAGAATGGAGCCTTGTATGCTTCCAATAGTGTTTTTTCGTAAATGTTAGAATCGCTGTAATGAATGAACGCACATGGCTCAATATCGCCGTTGGCGTTGATGTGCAGATAGTATCTTGCGCCTGCAATACAGCCGTTTACGTATTCGCCATCATTCCAGAAGTCCATTGTGAACAGCGGCTTGGTGTTACGGAATTCACGTATCTGATTGTACATATACTCGCGTTGTGCGGCAGTTACCATAAGATCGGTGCTTGCATCTACACCTACAGGCATGTATGTAAAGAACCATGCAAATTTTGCGCCCATCTCTATCATGGCGTCAATATACTCTTCGCTGCCTATTACTTCTGTATTCTGTCTTGTATAGCAGCAAGAAATACCGAACAGAAGCTTTCGTTCTTTCAAGATTTTCATTGCTCTCATTACAGCCTGATATGTACCCTTGCCTCTGCGTGAGTCAGTAGCTTCTTCAAAACCCTCTATACTTATAGCGGGTACAAAGTTTTTAACTCTCAGCATTTCATCGGCAAACTCTTCGTCTATCAGAGTGCCGTTGGTAAACGAAAGGAAGATACAGTCAGAGTGTGCTTCACAAAGCTTAATGATATCTTTTTTCCTTACGAGAGGCTCTCCGCCTGTAAACAGGAAGAAATAGGTTCCCAGAGCGGTGGCTTGATTGATAATATCATCCAAAGTCTCGTAACTCATGTTAAGCTTATTGCCGTACTCCGCCGCCCAGCAGCCTGTACAGTGTAAGTTACACGCAGAAGTCGGGTCCAGAAGTATTGCCCACGGTATGCCGCAGCCATGCTTCTTTTTCATTTCTTCCTGTATGCGCGAGCCTTCCAGACTTGCATTTAAAAAGAAGTTTTTCAGCAGAACTCCTGACTGACCTTTGTCAATGTCCGTCCATACGCTGTTAATCAACTTGTTCCAGTTGCTGTCCGGGTCAGATGTGACTTTTTTTACTTCACGTATTTGATTAACGTAGTTGTTGTCTTTGTCGATCTTTTCCGCCCAGTTTATTAGCTTTGGGATAGCTTTCTCAGGCTTTTCGTTTAGATATTCAATTGCCTTCTCAGCTGCATACATTTTTATTGTGTCTTTAAACGACCTCTGTGCCATGGTTAGTCCTCCTTAGAAATTTTTTATAAAGTATTTATTACATACCTTGATAATACTCGGCATGAATTTCGAAAATGATTGAGAAATGTTTTTATATTGTTAATTTTATACATTTCTCTTTTCAACTCTAATTTTATTAGTACCTCCAATGATTGTCACGGGTCATTTTTTTTGCAGTGTCTTAAAATGTGACATCTTTTCACTTTTGTAACCTTATTTTGTGATTTTTATACCCAAATGCCTCTTTTAAAATTCTCTATATTGCTGTAAAATCATACATGAGATAAAATACGCTCATTGACAAAAAATCAGTGTAAAAGGCAGAAGTATTTATGAATAAAACCGATATAACTCGCTTCGCTATAGAAATAGCGATAAACAAAGCTATGAGCCGCCTGAAGCATGATCCTGAGCGGACGACGCGTAACCTAATAGATATAGCTCTTAGTTTTAGCAAAGGCCGCTTCCAAACAGCTTTTTTTAATGCTGCAAAAAAACTGCTGGAAGATGAAAACAGTCAATACTATACATTAGCTAAAAATATTGCGTTTTATATAGATCCAAAGCGTGTAAAGGTATTCGGGGTAAATCTCGGTTACAATTCATGTACTCTCGGAGCGCGGACAATACGTGAAATAGAAGAAAAGGAAGATTTTAACATCCCATGGTCTATAATTTTTGATAATACCCATATCAATACAATAAGCCGGACAATAGATTCGGGAAAAGAACTGGGGATTTTTACTTATTGCATATTTTGCTCAGAACAACTCGACAGTAGATTTATTGATTTAATATCAAAGCATGATGATTGCGCGATAGCGCTCTTTCTAGATCCCATAAATATAAATTCAGAGTGCATCGAGCAGCTGAAAGAGCTTTCCCACGTAATGTTAATGGTCAGCGCTAGAAACATAGATTCTTTTGCAGATACGGCATTGCATTTGCAAAATGAAAAATTTCTCTACGGTTGTTATTTATCGTACGAAGATTCAGATGAGGAATGGATTACTTCCGGAGAGTGGATAACAGAAACGTCACCTTTTAAGCCTGTAATGAGTATCCTTTTAGCTGGCAAAAACTGTAGTCAAAGTGTATGCAGTAAGGTAAAAGATTATTCTTTGATAACTCGCGACGAACAGATTTATCCTACTTTTATAATTGATCTATACTCTGATCTGTTATTGACAAACAGCATAATATCCGGCGAGTCATATTACTTGAAAATAGATAGTGACGGTTTCGCATCATCTAACCTGCCGAATTCAGGAACAGCAGATACAACATCGTTAAGTCTAAAAGGCGTTCTTAGGCAGCTAACTCCATGTAGAAATAAATAGAAAAAACTATTAAAAAACAACAGCAGGCAATTGTGAAGCCCGTTGTTGTTTTTTAATTTTTACATTGTGTTTTTAAAGCTTTATGTGTGTGCCGTTATTTCCGTTCAAAGCCTCTTTAGCCTTGTTGAGATGAGTTATGATTGATTCTCTGTTGTGATTTGAAGCCGCAAAATCTGCGGCAGCCTCTATTTTTGGCAGCATTGAACCTGCTGCAAAATGCCCTTCTGAAGCATATTGTTTTACTTGTTTTACGCTCATATTATCCAACCATATTTCATTTTCTTTTCCAAAGTTAAGAGCAACTTTTTCTACTGAAGTCAGTATTACAAGTATGTCAGCTTCCAGCTGTTTAGCGAGAAGCGCGCTGGCGTGGTCTTTGTCTATCACGGCGCTTGCTCCTCTAAGATGATTGCCTTCTAAAATAACAGGTATGCCGCCTCCGCCGCAGCATATACATACGCATCCTGAATTTACAATTGCACGTATGGACTCCATTTCAACTATTTCCTGCGGCATAGGCGATGCTACAACTCGGCGATAGCCTCTGCCGGCATCATCGCGCATTATATGTCCAAAACGTCTGCTTATTTCGTCCGCGCGCTTTTTATCATAAAATCGGCCTATGGGCTTGCTTGGCTCTAAGAAAGCAGGATCATTGGGGTCTACACGAACCTGCGTGACTATTGCAGCTACCGGAATATTTGATATATCTCGATTTAATAATTCTTCGCGCAGTGCGTTTTGCAAGTCATATCCTATGTATGCTTGGCTCATAGCAACGCATACAGATAGAGGGGTGTTATCCTGCTGGGGATCTTCTCTGGTTAATGCGGACATAGCGCCGTCTATCATGCCAACCTGAGGTCCGTTTCCGTGAGTCAGGATAACCTCATGCCCCGCTTCTATAAGAGTTACAATTACTTTAGCGGTTGATTTTACAGCATTAAACTGCTCAGTAAGAGTATTGCCTAAAGCGTTTCCGCCCAAAGCAACTACTATGCGCTTTTTGCCTTTCATATTCAAACTCCTCAACAGTTACAGCCAAAGCTTAAAAGCTTTTTCGATTTATGCCGGCTAATTCCAGCTCTTTGAGCGCAGCGATGGGATTGCTGACCTTAGATAGAAAAATCATAGCCGCAATTATGTATGGCTTGAAACTCGCCTGCTTGTACAGCGGAATGCGGTATCTGTCGAACACGCTTTGCGCCACTTCGCCTGTTTCGCACGATACACCTGAAATATCCGCCGGCAGACAGTGCATATAAAGAGCAGACGCATTTTTTGTCAATTTCATCATTTCCTCTGTGCATTCCCAGTCTGTATGCTGAGCGTTCTGAGACAAGAGCTGATGCTCCAAGGCGGCAATGCCCGAGAGGTCTCCTGCGCTGTAAAGCTCGGTGCGGGTTTCCATAGCGGCATAAGGCGCCCAGCTTTTTGGATAAACTATATCTGCATCTTTAAATGCTTCTTGCATGTTGTTTGTCTTTTTAAAGCATCCGCCTGAATTTTCGGAATTGTTTCTGGCTATATCTTCTATATTGCTCATCACTTCATATCCTTCAGGATGAGCCAGCGTAACGTCCATCCCAAAACGAGTAAACAACCCGATTATCCCCTGTGGGACTGACAACGGCTTGCCGTAAGAAGGAGAGTATGCCCATGTCATGGCGACTTTTTTACCTTTGAGGTTTTCTACTCCGCCGAAGTGATGTATTACATGCAGCAAGTCTGCCATGCATTGTGTAGGATGATCTATATCACATTGCAGGTTAATAAGAGTAGGACGCTGCTCTAATATTCCGTCGTCATACCCTTCCTGAACTGCCTCTGCAACTGCCTTTTGATAAGTATGCCCTTTGCCTATGTACATATCGTCACGAATACCTATGACATCTGCCATAAAGCTTATCATATTTGCAGTTTCTCGCACAGTTTCCCCGTGAGCGATTTGACTTTTACCCTCGTCCAAATCCTGAACGGTCAAGCCCAGCATATTGCACGCGCTTGAAAAGGAAAAGCGCGTTCTTGTTGAATTATCCCTAAAATTGGATACTGCAAGACCTGAATCAAATATTTTAGTTGATATGTTTTCCTCTCTCAGTATTCGCATTGCGTCTGCGACAGCAAATACAGCCGCAAGCTCATCGTCTGTTTTGTCCCATGTAAGAAAGAAATCGTTCTGATACATTTTAGAAAAGGTCAGCTTTTCCAACTTTTTGATGTACTCGTTAATTCTGCTCATAAAATCTTCCTCGTATTATTTATAAATTTTTAAAGCACATAGGTATTGCCGCATAAACCGCTGCACATCTTACGAGATCATCTTTCCATGTTTTCTCGTTAGGCGCATGAGCCTGAGCTTCAGCTCCGGGACCGAACCCTATACAGGGTATGCCATATCTGCCCATTATTGATACCCCGTTAGTCGAAAATGTCCATTTGTCTACGATAGGCTCGCCGTACATGCCTCTATAAGCTTCGACCATAGCTCTCGTAGCAGGGGCGTCTTCTGCTGATACCCACGTTGGGAAATAGCATTCTGTCGGATAAACAAGTCCTGTCCAAGACGGACGCTCATAGGTATACATGCTCACCTCTGCTCCATACTTCTTGACGCTCGTCAATGCACGTATTTCATCCAGAGCGCCTTCCCATGTTTCTCCGTCTGTCAAACGTCTGTCAATTGATACTGCGCACATATCAGCGACTGCACATCTGCTGGGCGATGTGAAAAATATCTGAGAAACCGCCAGCGTACCTTTGCCTAAGAATTCATCATCCTTGAGATTATCTGCAAGATTGCGTAAATCTGATATTATTTCACTCATTTTATATATCGCGTTTTCGCCGCGCTCAGGGGCTGACCCATGGCAAGAGATTCCTTTAACTTCAACTCTGATTTCCATTCTGCCGCGCTGTCCGCGATATATTTTCCCGTCTGTGGGCTCAGTGATTACGACAAATTCAGGCGTAATTTTGCTTTCACAGTGAATATACTGCCAGCACAGCCCATCGCAATCTTCCTCCTGCACTGTTCCTGTGACAAGTATTTTTGTGTCGTCGGGGATAAGGTCAAGTTCCTTCATGATTTTCGCGCCGTAAACTGCGCTGACGACTCCCCCGCGCTGATCCGAAGCGCCTCTGCCTCCGATTTCCGTTTCATTCTCGTAGCCTTCGTATGGATTGAAAGTCCAATTTGAAACCTCGCCTATACCCACGGTGTCTATGTGACCGTCATAAGCGATTATTCTCTCTCCCTTCCCCATCCAGCCTAAGACATTGCCCATAGGGTCTATCTCAACTTTATCAAAACCGACTTTTTGCATTTCTTCTGCAATGCGTTTGGCTACCCTTTCTTCTTCGGCGCTTTCTCCAGGTATGGCTATAATATCGCGTAAAAATTTTGTCATATCGCCTTTATATATTTCAGCTCTTTCCTTAATACGTACAAAGTCCATTTTTAAACCTCCAGAATGACTGCGATGCATTTTATTCTTATGTATGATTTTACACTTCTATAATACAGCCTGTAGAGGTGTATGTCAAATAAATTTTATTCTACCTAAAAATAATTTAGTTTTGCCATTGCTTTTTTAGTATTTTGTGCTATTATGAAAATATACTATAATAGCTTAGAGGGAGGATTAAATATTTTGCGTCAAAAACAACTGGAGACGCTAATGCAAATCGCTCATGGAATAGCGGCTCAATTCGGAACCAGATGCGAAGTGTTAATTCATGATCTCACAAACGCAGATGCAGAACACTCTATCATACACATAGAGAACGGATACGTGACAGGCAGAAAAGAAGGCGACGCCGCTTCCCCTGTTGTCTTGGAACAGTTAAAAAGCGGAAAGGTGCCTGATGATAGGCTCGGATATCTGACACGAACTCCGGATGGGCGTATTCTTAAGTCTTCGACAATATATATAAAGGACGAAGACGGCGAGCCATATGCGATTTTATCTATTAATTTTGATATATCTGCTCTTTCCATGATAGAGAATGCATTAAAAGAATTAATAACTCCAAGCAACAATCAAGAAAAACCAAAGACAATAACGAAAAATGTAAACGAGCTGCTGGATGAATTAATGCGGCAATCAGTTGAACTGGTAGGAAAACCGCCGGCGATGATGACCAAAGATGAAAAAATAACTGCTATGAAATTTTTGTCCGACCACGGAGCGTTTTTGATAACCAAATCCGGAGACAAGATTTCAAAGTTTTTCGGAATATCTAAATATACTCTCTATTCTTATATTGATGCAAAGCATACCGGCAGAAAATAGTAAATCCAGGAGGAATGAAATGATAGATTTGACAATTAATAAAACAGGTTTAGCGCACAATATAAAAAAGGCGCGGGAAAACGGAGTAATCATACCCACTATAGCACAGATGAAGAATCCGGAGACTATTCCCGAAGCGGTGAAAACACAGCTCAAATCAATCGGACTTTGGGACGTTAATCCGCTAAACCTTTTCCGTATAACATGGAAGAACGAGCCAAAGGAAAGCGGCGGACTTTATGGAGCGCCGAACTACATCGAGCTTCCCAGTGAGCTTACAGGCGTTCCGGCGAGAATAATTTGTCTCGTGGGCAAATGGTTTCCGACAGGATGTCATAAAGTAGGCGCAAGCTTCGGATGCCTCGCTCCGAGATTGGTTACGGGGCAGTTTGACGCAACTAAGCATAAGGCGGTATGGCCCTCCACAGGAAATTACTGCCGCGGCGGAGCGTTTAACTCTAAACTGCTGGCGGTCGATTCAATTGCAATTCTGCCTGAAGAGATGAGCAGAGAGCGATTCGAGTGGCTTTCGAGTATAGCGGGAGAAATAATAGCTACTCCGGGATGTGAATCGAATGTAAAGGAGATATTCGATAAAACATGGGAATTAAAATCAACTCGTGATGACGTGATGATATTCAACCAATTTGAAGAAATGGGCAATCATCTGTGGCATTATCATGTTACCGGAAGTGCCATAGCAGAAACCTTTGAAAATATAAAACGCGATGGAGACAGACTCGCAGGCGCTTGCTTCACGTCAGGCTCTGCCGGTACAATAGGCTGCGGAGATTATCTGAAAGAAGTCTATCCTCAAATGAAATTAGCGGTCGGAGAGGCTCTCCAATGCTCTACGATATTGGATAACGGATTCGGCGGACATAGAATAGAAGGTATCGGCGATAAACATATCCCCTGGATACACAACGTCAAGAATACAGATATGGCCATAGCGATAGACGATGAAGATTCGCAGCGCTTAATCCGTCTGCTTAATGACGAGGCAGGCAAAAAGTATTTGACAGAAGAAGTCGGTCTGGATTCTGAGCTGGCTGAAAAGCTCAGCTGGCTTGGCATATCAGGTATTGCAAATGTTCTTTGCTGCATCAAGATGGCTAAGTATTATGAGATGACTAAAAATGATGTAATAATGACTGTGCTGACAGATTCTGCCGTGATGTATCAATCCCGCATACAAGAACTAAACGAGAAGTATGGCGAATACACCGAGCGCGATGCTGCTGTGGATCACGCTGTACACATGCTTGGTCTGCGCACAGACAGTATGCTGGAGCTGGGATACAAAGATCGCAAAAGAATCCACAATCTGAAATACTATACTTGGGTTGAACAGCAGGGACGCACGGTGGAAGAGTTGAATGACTTGTGGTATAACGAAGATAAAACATGGAAAGGGGTTCACTCGCAGGCAAGTATGCTGGATGAATTGATACTCGAATTTAACGATGCAGTAGGTTTGGAAAAAAATCTTTGAGGTTATGCTATGAAAAACGTAACAGGCGCAAAATGTGTCAAATGCGGAAAAATTTACCCCGCTGAACCTGACATAAATACATGCTCTTGCGGCGGAATATTGGACATAGAGTATGATTATGAGTATATTAAGAACAGTTTTTCCAAAGATATTCTGCCGGCACGCACGGAGCGCTCTCTTTTTCGATACAGAGAGCTGCTCCCGATCGAAACAGGTACATCATCTACTCCTCTCCGAGCGGGCGGTTCGCCTCTTTATAATGCGGCAAGTTTGGCAAAAAAACTGGGCGTTAGAGAACTGTACATAAAAGACGACGGATTTAATCCTACATCCAGCCTAAAGGACAGAGCGTCTGCTATAGCTGTAGCAAAAGCCTTGGAAGCCGGCGCTGATACCATAGCATGCTCCTCTACCGGAAATGCAGCTTCGTCATTGGCCGGAGCTGCCGCCGCCGCGGGACTTAGGTCGTTTATATTTGTGCCGGAACGGGCGCCAATCGGAAAGCTTACTCAGCTGATGATTTTTGGTGCATATGTTGTAAAGGTGAAAGGCGACTATGCCGACACCTTTAACCTCTCAAGGCTTGCTATAGAAAAATACGGCTGGTACAATCGAAACGCCGCAATTAATCCATACCTGAGCGAAGGTAAAAAGACAGTTTCTTTTGAAATAGCAGAGCAGCTAAACTGGAAGATACCTGACTACGTTGCACTTTCCGTAGGAGACGGATGCACAATAGCCGGCGTGTGGAAAGGGTTCAAAGATCTTTATTCGATAGGATTTATAGATCGTCTGCCTCGTCTTATAAGTGTTCAAGCAGAGGGGTGCTGCCCTATTAACACAGCTGTTGCCGAAAACAAAGCCCTAATCCCGTGCGCAGAGAATACTATTGCAGATTCTATCGCAGTAGGAGTTCCGCGGAATTCTGACAAAGCCATAGCTGCAATACGCGAATCCAAAGGCATTACGGTGAATGTAACGGATGAAGAAATACTGTCGGCTATACTATCACTCGGGCAAACTTGCGGAGTGTTCGCGGAACCTGCCGGAGCAGCAGGTACGGCGGGAGTAAAAAAGGCGCTTGAACAAGGGTTTATAGAACGCGATGCCTCCGTTTGCTCAATAGTGACAGGCAATGGGCTGAAAGACATCGCAAATGGTCAAAAGGCCGCGGGCCAACCTATGCATCTTCCTCCTGATTTGTCGGCTTTTGACAGAGCTCTTATTGATAAAAATATACAGCCATAAAAAAAGAATCAAGCAAGAGCTGACCGCGCTTCGAAAGATTCTCGTACCGTATAACGGCGTTCCCCGCCGATAATCATGTTCTATTTTATCCTGCGTCAGTTCTTCAACTGACGCAATAAAAGCTTGCACAAGCGCCGATACAGCAGCGCATACAATGTCTTTGCCCGGCTCTGCGTATCCTGCATGACCTGTTATTATAAATCCGTCTTTGCGGCGGTTTATTACAATCAATGCCCCTCGCCTCCGTTATAGCACAGCTAGCAGGGTAACAACCAGCCCCATAACAGCCGCGACCAACGCAAAGCAGGACAGCATCAAAGCCGCCCTGCTTGATTTTTTGTTCCGGTTCATCAATTCCACCTCCTAAATGGGCATAAGAAAACCACGGTGCACTGCACCGTGGTTTTAGTGTATTATTGCATTTAGTAGGGCACATATTCACCGTCAAAGTTTTCGGGCTTTCGCTTAAACGAAACGGTCTTTCCGCTAAAAGATTTTGTGCTCCGGATGCAAATCCAGCGATGAACAGAGTTCCCAACATAGCAATATAAAACGCCTTCGATTTCAACAACGTCCATCCCAGGTGTATAAGATTCGTAATCACGATTCAACGAAAGCACACGAATATTGGTACCCGGAACTTGAAAATCATCGTCTATCTTACAGACAAAATTCCTATTTTCCATTAGATTCACGTCCTCTCTGATTTAATTCATCCCGAAGCTGCTGTTGGTATTCTTTAAGGTTCTCGCGGGTTACTTCTGTTTCTTCTAAAGGTATTTTATACCTTTCTGCGACAGAAAGCAAGTATTCCTGCGCTTCAATTTCACGCCGCAATACAACTTCTTTTGTCAGCTCTGTGCCGAATCGGTTCGTCCTATCCTGCTCGGCATGGAACATTTCTTCTAATACATCCGAAACAGTTGCCTCGTCCCGAATGAACGCAAAACCGCCCCCGGCAAAGTACGCCGCATACGCCCCCTGCTTTTCCAAATGTCGTTCAGCTTCTTCTCCTCGAATAATAACCCCGCCGCGCCGAAGGAAACTCCGCGTCAGCTTTTGGTAAGTGGGCTTATCAATAATCTGCTGACCGTTAGAACCAATTCTCCGGCGAAACATTTCGGTTTGCCTTGTCCTCTGCTTACTCCACGCCGCTCTCCCGCTCCTATTCCACTCCGCCGTCGTGCCGCCCTTGTCCAGATAGTCCAGCCATGCTTCGTACTCTTCGCTGTCTTCCCATGAAGCCACAGAGCAGCGGCAATTTGGATGAAGCGGAGCTGCGTTCTCTCCCGGCGCCATGTCCTTAACCTTAAAATGCTTCCCGTTCAGCCCTTGGCAAGCGTCGCAGCAGCCGGAGTTTGCTATGAACTCGTATTCCTCAAAGCCGTTCCGTTCAAAGCTCTGCTTCTGCGCCGCAATCTGCGCCTCTTCCAGCCATATACATATTTAAATGGGGTTTGCCGCAAGCAGATTCATTTTTCTTCTTTACTTTAATTTGATGATATGTTAAACTATTAGCGCAGGGTTTCTGCATAAATTTTTTACATTTTTACATTATGGTGTACTATTCATGAGTACATTGAGAAAATCAGGAGGAAAACATGAAAAAGACAATCGCACTTGTTATGGCGTTGCTGATGTCTCTTGCGGTTTTTGCAGCTTGCTCCAGCAATTCCACAGCTACTGAATCTGCTTCCGCTGAGAACACAGAATCTGCCGCAACCGATTCTGCAGCACCTGAAGCGAGTACAGATGTTGAGTCTACAGGCACATATGGTGAAGGATATGTGTTTAAACTTGGATTTGACGCTGAATATCCGCCCTATGGTTACAAGGCTGAAGATGGCACTTACACAGGCTTTGACATTGAACTGGCTCAGGCTGTTTGCGACAAGCTCGGCTGGACTCTCGAACCTGTACCGGTAGAATGGGCAGCTAAAGACATGGAACTGGAATCCGGCTCCATAGACTGCATCTGGAACGGCTTTACTTATACAGGTCGTGAAGAAGAGTATACATGGTCGATCCCCTATGCAGATAACGATCAGGTTGTTATCGTTCCTGCGGACAGCGACATAAAGTCTATAGCTGATCTCTCAGGCAAAATAGTTGGAACACAGGCGGGATCTTCTACACTCATTCTTTTCCAAGAGGGACAGTCTTGCTATGACATAGCACAGACATTTAAAGAAGTAAAAGAATTCCCTGATTTTAACACTGCATTTGTAGAGTTGCAGAGCGGCTCTATTGAAGCTCTTGCCATTGATATTGCAGTAGCTAAGGATAATCTCGCTAAGCGCGGAGACGGTTATGTAATGCTTGATGAAATTCTGGGCAAGGAGCAGTATGCTATCGGTTTCAAAAAGGGCAACGAGGAACTCAAGAACATAGTTGAAGCTGCGCTTCTTGAAACTGTAAATGACGGTACATACATGACTTTGGCAGAAAAGTATGAAATCGCCAACCAAATGTGCTTGCAGCCCGAAGGTGCAGAAACAGTTGAATCCCCCAGCGCAGATGCTTCTGTTGAAGCAACTCCCTCCGCTGCATAATTCAAATGCAATTGGTATAACAAAATAAGATTATATCACAAGGGTTATTAGGCTTCTGATAACCCTTGGATTTTATGGAGGTATTATGTCTTTTTTAAATATAGCCGGTCAATTAGTTGAGGGCTTGGGCGGCACATGTCTTATATTCTTTCTGACATTGATTTTTTCAATGCCTCTGGGACTTTTAGTTTGTTTTGGCCGCATGTCCAAAAATATTGTCGTGCGTTCAATTATGAAAGTATATATATCTATCATGCGCGGCACCCCTCTTATGCTTCAGCTTTTAGTAGTTTATTTTGGACCGTTTTTTATTGCCGGCGCGAACATATCCGGTTTTAGATTTTATGCGGTTATTATAGGGTTTTCTTTAAACTACGCTGCTTATTTTGCAGAAATATATCGTTCCGGTATCGAATCTATGCCCGTAGGTCAATATGAAGCCGCTACTGTTTTAGGTTACAGCAAATCTCAGACATTTATTAGGATTATACTCCCCCAGGTAATAAAACGCATACTTCCCGCCGTAACGAACGAAATAATTACTCTCGTAAAAGATACGTCGCTTGCATTTGCTATAGCTTATCAAGAGATGTTCACTATTGCTAAACAAATAACAGCAAGTAACGGAAACTTTACAGCCTTGTTTGTGGCAGGTCTCTTCTACTACATTTTCAATTTTATTGTTGCTTTTGTTATGGAGCGATTCGAGAAAAAACTTTCATATTATCGTTAAACAGAAAGGTTACACGCTATGAATGTATTAGAAATAAATAATTGCAAAAAAAGTTTCGGCAGCAATGAGGTTCTCAGGGATATTTCTGTTAGTGTAAAAGCCGGACAGGTTGTATCTATAATAGGTCCGTCCGGTTCAGGCAAATCTACATTATTGCGC
>UQXU01000045.1 GCA_900545085.1 uncultured Eubacteriales bacterium | reverse complement strand
GAATGCGCGTATGGGAGATTGTATAGGAGCGGATGAAGTGATAACAGCAAATCAGATAGTCATGGGAGTGGCAAGAGCGCTGTCAGATATAGGGGCGAGAATATACGCAGAGTCTCCCAGAAAAACAACGGGAGAGCTGAGCGCGCTGATTAGCATAAACAGGATTAAAGAGACGGCGGAGAGCGCAGACAGCGTAAAACGAGAAGTGACAGTGCGCGTAGAGATTACTGAAGGAAAGCCGATGAGCGCGTCCGGATTTTCAGAGATAAGTGCAAAAATAGGCAATAGCATCAGGCCCGTCGTATACATATCGGACAGAAAGCTGCCGCCTGAGAGTGTGGAATATTGGAGAAGCGCAGGCGCGGGATATGCGGACATAAAGTTTGAGTTTTACGACGATTGCGCTCCCGCTTCGGAAAGCGACGATAAGCTCATGCAAACGCTTGGAAGTGATTTTAAATTAAAGCTGAAGTAAAAATAAGGAGGAAAAGATGGGACTGCCGGTGATAGATATATCTTTTGAACAGCTGACGCACAGCGCAATAGAGAGATCGGCGAGAGGAAGAGTCGCGATACTGCTCTCTCAGAGCGAGCTGGGCGTCAGGAGTTATTCAGAGATATCCGAAATAGGAAGCGAGCTCAGCGGCGAAAACGCAGACATAGTTAAAATGGCGTTTTATAAGGGAGCGGCAAAGGTTACGGCTGCAAATTCGGGGAGCAATACTGCTGCGGCTCTTAATAGTATTGCGAACTTGGATTGGGATTGGCTTTGCATGCCCGGTGCGTCGGACGAAGATAACGCGGCGATAGTAACATGGATAAAGGCGCAGAGAGCGGAGGGAAAGCCGTTTAAAGCAGTCGTAGGAGGCGGAAGCTCGCCGAACTGCGAGGGCGTTGTAAATTTTACGACGGGGAATATAAAGTCAAATCTGCTCGGGAGTGAAAAAAGCTATTCGGCAAAGACGTATTCTCCGGCAATAGCAGGGCTTTTGGCGGGTATGGCGCTGGATCGTTCGGCTACGGGATATGAACTGGAGGACGTTTCGGCTGCGGATGAGAGTGCGGACGCCGACGCGGATATAAACGCAGGAAAACTTATATTAACTTACAACGGGGAGAGTTACGAAATAGCCCGCGCGGTTACGTCGCTGACAGACGCCGCCGCACCGTCTCTTTTCAAAAAAATAAAGCATGTGGAAGGCTGCGACCTCATTCGGCGGGATATGGCCGAGATATTCCGCAGCTTGTACAAGGGCAAAAGAGTGAACAGCTATGCAAATAAGCAGTCTCTGAATGCGGATTTCATTGCTTATTTTGCCGGATTGGAGGGCAGCGTGCTTTCTCCTGATTATGAGAACAGCGCTTCTGTGGATATTGAGGCGCAGAAAACGTATCTGAGCGGACTGGGTATAGACACGGCAGAAATGAGCGACATAGAGATAGCTAAATCGGATACGGACGAGAGAGTTTATGTCAAAGTAAACATACAGCTTTTGGACGCTATGGAGGACGTGTATATCAGCGTCATGCTTAACTGAAAAAAGGAGTGATATTATGGCCAAGTTTGTAGAAGGGAAAAAGAGGCTGAACGGCTCGTTCGGATACCTGCAAATAAACGGAGAGGATTGGGGCGAGGTAAGCGGAGTGAGCATCAACGTGAATGTGGAATACACGGACGTTCAGCGAGGCATGGATTTAGACGCTAAGATGACCGGGAGAGCAGGGTACGGAAGCATAGAGGCGGTGAAGGCTTATTCGCGCGCCGCGGATATAGTAGAAAGCATAAAAAAGGGCAAGGAATATGTCGTGAGAATCGTAGCATGGGTGGAGGATCCGGACGCCGAGGGCGGACAGATAGAGAGAGTTGCCGTGAATAACGTGAAGTTTACAAATCTGGACGTGCTCAGCTTTACGCATGGGAGGCTCATTTCAACAAAGATGTCGTTCAGATTTACGCCGAGCGATCTGACATATTTGGACAAAGTGGAGGCGGAATGAATCTTTCTGAATTAGTTAAAAAATGTGACGAGCTGCTGACGAAGCCGGTGGCTGTAAATAGTCAAAAATTCGAAATAAGCGGCATGGAGCTGAACTTGAATGGACTGAATGCGGAGGAATGGAACAGCGTGTTTACTGCGCCGATACCGCGTGAGCATCAGGTCAATCGTGCAATATACTGCGCGTGTCCGGAGCTGAGAGAGGCGGCGGAAGAGCTGGTACGTCAGGAGAAAATAGCGGATTACCCTGATATTGCGGATATGTTCACGGAAAGAGAAAAGCAGATATTAATAGACCGAATAACTGCGCTTTCAGGTCAGGGAGTCAGGTTAAAGTTTTCTCCGGAGGTATATGCAGTAAAAAAATTATAGGCGGGCATCCTGCCGCCCGCTTGTATTCGTATTATTTGGAGAGAGGAATACCGCATTTTGTTATAGACGCCTTGAACGATTATGAGCGGAGCTTTTACATAGCGAATATGCTTTACAGAGAGGAGAAAAATGGGCGTTAGCATAAATTGGGAAAAAATATGGCAGGAGGAAATTGAAGCAGATTCGGCCGAGGCGGAGGCGGAAGCAGATGAGCACGTTCAGACAGAGACCGATATGTCCAACGCAAAGTCGGAAAAAGACGAGGAGAGCTCGGAGGAAGAGAGAAGAGAACGCGGATACAAGGCTCTGGAAATGATATACAGCCAGAAAGTAATTCGAGAAGCGGAGCAAAATTTGCAAATGCGGGGAGGAAGCAGCGATGTGGATATAGACGAGATTGCGGAACGGCTGCTCGACAAGCTGGAGAGAGTCAACGCTGCGATGGAATAGCAGAATAGTAACGGAGAGGAAAAAGTATGAAAAACACGCGAAGCATTGCGCTGTCGTACGGGAGCGAGCGGATAGTGCTGGACGTCAACCCAAAGAGACTATCCGTAAGCTATCCGCAGATAGTGCGAAAATACAGCTTGATGGACGGAGAATATGCGGAGGTAGGAGGTCAGGCGCTGCGCACTGCGAATATCGAGACGTTTTTGCCGTCGGATAAATCGTCCATGAGGCGTCAGGCTCTCTCTCAGCAAACAGTGATAAGCACTTTTTACGATTGGAAAAAGAACAAAAGAAAAGTGCGCATGGTCGTCAGCGGCATGGAGAACGGTACGTATTACATTACTAATCTTACGACGACGGCGGTGGAGGGAGACGAGGACATATACATTCGCTTGGAGTTGATAGAGTGCCGCGATATATAGCAGGGAGGAAACGTGAAGCTTATAATAAACGGCAAAGAAGATGAAATGAAAAGGGCGGAGGAGGTCGTCTGGTCCGGAGATATAGAGCTGGCGGCGAGAAGCGTAAATGTGAGACTCATGCCCGGAGAGGCCGTAAGCATAGGTGACATAGTAGAGCTTACAGAAGGCAAGAGCAAGCTTTTTACAGGGAAAATAATATATGCGGAAAGAACACAGTACGGCTGTGCTTTTGAGGCAGTGGACAACGGAATATATCTGGCGAGGAATTATATCAGCAGACAATACTACGCCAGGCCGCAGGAGATAGCGCGCAGAGTGCTGAACGATCTGGGGCTCAGCGCAGGCAGCATAGCCGTCAGGAGCGGAAGAGAAAATGTGATAAGCGTCGGAGATATGACGGCTTTTGCAGTTTTAAGAAAGGCCTACGATGGAGACGGGGCGAGATCGTATGTGATACGCAGTGAGAACGGGAAAATCTGCATAAGAAAAATAAGCACAAAAGATGCACCGACGCTTCAAAAGCAGATAATATCTGCTAAAAAGACGGATTCAATTGAAAACATGGTAAACAGAGTTGTCATATTAGACAGGCAGACGAGAAGACCTCGCGGCTATGTGCAAAACGCATCGGACAGAGCGAAATACGGAACATTTACACGTACATATACGGAGGTCAGCACCAAGAGCAGCAGTACGGAGGCTGCCAAAAAGCTGCGCAGCATGGAAAAGACGGCCAAGCTGTCAGCTTTGGACAATACAAGCTGCATAGCGGGGGAGGCGGTCATTGTGAAAAGGAGCGAAGCGGGACTGAACGGCGTATATGTCATAGGTGCGGACAAGCATATATATACGCCCGAACAAAGGATTATGGTATTGCAGTTGATTCGATAAAGCAGGAGGAGGAGATGGACGCATATAAAGGATTGTTAGCTCTGATGAGAGCGCAGGTCTCGTGCGCAGACAATGTGTATCGTGGGACCGTAGAGGAGACGTTGCCGATAAAAATCCGAGTCAGAGGAGTGACAATTTCACATGGGATTTGGGTTTCGCCTGATCTGACAGCGACAGATGAACCGCCTGCCGTCTCTGAGGAAGACGGAGCGTTATATCAAACTGTGCAATATCTGAAAGGGGAATGTGAACGAAAAAGGCTCCGGGTCGGAGATTCCGTTGCGGTCAAAATAAACGAAGGCGAGGAGTGTCTGGTGTTGTGTAAGCTGGAGGAGGCGTGATATGTATTTTCAATCGTCAGAGACAGAAAAAGCAAGCGAAACAGAGCTGCTGAGTGATTGGGCTGTAGATTTCGAAAGTAAAAAGATGAAATTGAGGGGAGGGAGACAATATAAAGTTTATGGGTTGGAGGCGTTGAAAATATGGATACACAAGCAGCTGCTTACGCAGAAAGGCGTGTTTACTGCGTACAGTGAAAGCATGGGAAGCGATATACGAGAGCTGCGAGGCATAGCAGAGACAGATCTTCTGTATGATGAGCTGGAAAGGGTCATAACAGAATGTCTTATCAAAAGCAGTTATATAAAGAGCTTGAGCGAGTTTGAATTTTCCCGAGACGGAAGTGAGGTGCGGGTGAGCTTTGCGGTTCAAAGTGTGTATGGCAGCTATAGAGAAGAGCTTAATGCGGATTTAGAGCAGATGTAGAATAAGGAGAGGCGAGGATTTATGAGCAGATATGACGATATGTACGCTGCGCTGCAAAACCCTGCCAGCAAAATTGAAGGCAGTTTTAGTCAGGATAACCTTCTGGCGGTTGCGGCGGAGCTGGACAATATATGGGAAAAGGGAGTCAGTAATATGCCCATGCGGTTTTTTCCGAGTATGGCGAGCGGAGAGGATCTCACTCTCTCGGCTGCGAACTTCGGCATAAACCGCAAGGCTGCCAGTGCGGCACAGGTGCTTTTGACGATTTCAGGGGAGGAAGGAGCAGAGGTGCCGGCAGGCCTGAGAGCGGCGGCGGGAGACATAGTATTTGAAGTGTTAAATGCTACGGATATACCGAAGGAGGGCAGCGTAGACGTCTTGGCAACGGCCGCGGAGGTCGGAGAGCAGGGGAACGTACTTGCAGGTCAGGTGATAGAGCTGGCGGACGATTATCCCGGGATTACCGGTGTTACCAACGCAGTGGCGGCGAGCGGAGGCAGTGAAGAGGAAAGCGACGACGAGCTCAGACGCAGAGTGAGTCTGAGATGGTCTTTGCCTATGTCGGGAGGGAATAAGAGCGATTATGTGAGATGGGCGACAGAGATTCAGGGAGTATATCGCGCTCAGGTCATATCTTCGTCCGCAGGATGCGTGACCGTGTATATAACGGCGGCGGGCAATACAGTTCCCAGTACAGAGCTGATAGCGGAGGTGCAGGAGCATATCGACAATTTGCGTCCGCTTTGTGCGGAAGTAACGGTTACAGCGGGAACGGCTGTGAATGTGCGGCTTTCGGCTCACGTGCTGCTCGATCCGGGATACACCGTTGCGGGAGTACGAGGTTCTGTCATACCTAAACTGAAAGAATTCCTCGCTCAGGTTACGTATGAGCAAAGCATGGTCGGATTGATGGAGGTGAGTGAGGTTTTGAAAGTAGAAGGAGTGCGTTCTTATGATACAGTCAGATTGAATGCCATGAATTCCAATATAACTTTGGGAACGGGAGAGTTCCCCGTGTATCAGGCGGTGTCGTTGAGTGCTGACTGAGAGAGTACCCGCGTTCCTGAGGGAAATACAGGAGATCAAAGAGCTGTTTGAAATAGAGCAGGAGCAAATAGATGCTTTGGAGCAGGCTTTTGAAAAAGCTCTTTCAGAATTGAGACTGGAGACGGCGAGCGAGGAAGGAGTGTACGAGTGGGAAAGGTTTATGAATTTTTGGCAGCAGAACAATACGCTTGAAAACAGGAAGGAAATGCTCATAGATGCGCTGGGCATGGAGAGCGGAGTCATGACGCCGGAGAGATTCAAGAATATGCTTGAAAAATATTCGGGAGTCACCGTCACATTGACGGAAAATTCAGCTGAAAACAAAGTGGGAATTGCATTATCAGCCAGACCTGACAATTATACAAGTGTGATTAGGTATTTAGAGGAAATACTTCCGGCGCATTTGACATATGCGCTGGAGATAGCTGAATAAGTATAGGGAGGAAAAGTGGAGAGCAGCATCGGGAGTTTCGTAACATATCTAAAAAAGGAAGCAGAGAACGGAAGCATATACGTCTGGGGCGCGCAGGGCGAGAGCGACATATCCGAAAGCTGGATTAAGAAAAAAGAGACAAGCACGGAAAACGCAAACAGAGCTGTCAAGCTATGGAAAAAGCGCGTAAACGCAGGATACAAAAATATCAGAGCGTTTGACTGTTCCGGGTTGGGTATGTTTTATCTGCAAAATTTGGCAGGGATATACGGGCATGACATGAACGCAGACAGCATGATGAAAGAGTGCAGGGCGATAAGCCGTGAGGAGCTCAGGGCAGGAGACTGGGTTTTCAGAGTGTATAGAAACGGAGATAAAAAGGGCTGCGCATATCATATAGGGTATGTAGTATCGGACGATTTGCAGGTGATAGAAGCCAAAGGGCGGGACGACGGCGTAGTAAAGCGCGGCATAGACGCAAGCGGCAGCAGCTATTGGAACGCATACGGCAGACCGAAGATATTTGATATCGAAGCTGATTGGACAGTAAGCCGTCTGCTGAAAAAGACAAGCCCTATGATGCGCGGAGCAGACGTCAGCGAGCTTCAGCGCAGATTGAAGGCAGCTGGCTGCGACTGCGGGGAAATAGACGGTATATTCGGGAAAAAGACTCGAAATGCGGTGAAAGCTTATCAGCGCAAGGCTAATTTGAAAGAAGACGGCATAGCGGGGAAAAATACGGTTACTGCTCTGGGAGGCGTATGGTTAAAGACTTAACAGAAAGGTGGGAAGCGAAAGGCGGATAAAATAAAATACGGGCGACATAAGCCGCCCGTATTTAATCACGGATTGATTGTAAGCTCGTCCTCAAATATGGCATCTTCAGTCCAATCATCATCGTTATATGCGCGAAGCGAGAATTTTACTTCGTTGACTTCGCTTATCTGATTATCCTCGAGATCAGTGTCGAATATAGTGAAATCTGCATTAGCCTTATTGCCTGCTGAGACTGTTTGCGCGAAGAGCGGTTCAACCATGAAACCATTCACAGATACATTTTCGGCTGAATACATAAGTGTTTTATCTGTTTTGTTTTCAAGCCGGAGTTTAAGGACGTATCCGAACATATCGTCGGGATCTGTGTCTGTTAATACCACAGTTATGTCGTCGTTGTCAACCAGTACGGTTTCTGCAGGGGCGACGTTCTCTGTAGGAGCGGCACTTTCTGCAGAAGTGACGGCACTCTCGGATGCTTCGGTGTTCGATGGAGTGCTGCAGGCAGCAAGCGTGAACATTGCCGTAGCGGCAACAAAAAGAGTAAGAAGGTGTTTTTTCATGTCTTTAGTACCTTTCCATTATTATTATTATTATCGCATAAAATTACAAAAAGTGCAATATGATAAAAATATAAAAGCGAAAAAACCGTGTTAACAACACAGATAGACTGTTTGGATGGATAACACAAAACACGCTCATATACATTTGGTATGAGTAAAAGGAGGAAAGAGAAATAATGAATTTAAAAGTGAGAATGAAAAACTGGTCGTTCTGGCTGGCTATAATACTGGCGATAGCGACGCCGGTGGGCGTATACTACGGAGTGACCGGAGCGGATATTATGAGCTGGAGCGCACTGTGGGATTTGATAAAGCAAGCGGTGGGGAATCCGTATGTCGTGGTCAGCGTGCTCGCAAGTGTATACAATGCGCTGATAGACCCGACTACTCCGGGAGTGTCGGACAGCGAACGTGCGAAAGCTTATACAGCGCCGGGCTGTATTGAGAAGGGTGACAACAAATGAACTCGGAAATAATCACCGCAATATTGGCTCTGGCGGGGACGGCGATAGGTTCGCTTTCCGGAATAATAGCAAGTGCGAGATTGACTAATTTCAGATTAGCTAAATTGGAAGAAAAAGTTGAGATGCACAACAATCTTGTGGAGAGGATGACGGCGGTCGAACAGCGAAGCAAAAGCAATACTCACAGAATAAACGCCTTGGAAGAGATAGAGAGAGTATGAGAAAACAGGCGGCGTAAAATTTGCACCGCCTGTTATGTTTTATTATGCGTCAAAATAGGTACTTGATTTTTATAAATTTAAGCGTTATAATACACAAGTAAAAGAGATGGAGGCTTAGCTCAGCTGGGAGAGCATTCGCCTCACACGCGAAAGGTCGCTGGTTCGAGCCCAGTAGTCTCCACCATATATTAAAAAACCGCTGAAAACAGCGGTTTTTTTGTCTGCGCACGTTTTTGCGGTATTCTGTTTTAATTTGCAGTGAAATTCACTCTGCCTCGATGATATCTCTTATTTTCTGCATTTTGGTATCCAGCAAAGCGCTCATAGCCGCGCATTCTGTGAGAGCATCTGAGGTTTGCAAAGCTACGTGATTGTCCAGTTCTTTTTTGTAGCGAAGCTTATGTTCCAGGTTTGCCCATGACTCCATGGCTATAGTCCTAAGCTGAACCTCTACTTTCATATTGCGCTTTTCGTTCTGCAGGAATATGGGAACTTCTACAATCAAATGCAGGCTGCGGTAGCCGTTTTCTTTAGGCGTTTGAATATAATCTTTTTTTTCTAAAAGAGTTATATCATCCTGCTGTATGAGACAATCTGCCAGCATATATATGTCGTCTACAAAGGAGCATATAACGCGAACGCCGGCTATGTCGTTTAGATTATTGCTCACTGCTTCCAAAGTGAGAGGGAGATTTTTTCTTTGCAGCTTCTCGAATATGCTGTCAGGCGATTTTAATCTGGTTTTTATGCTTTCAATAGGATTGCGTTCGTGCTGCAATGAGAATTGAACATTTAAAACATTGAATTTGGTTTCAACCTCAAGTATTGCGCAGCGGTAGTACGCCATAAGCTCTCTCATGTTGTTGACGATACTTTTTATCTCACCGGGAGAGCGCTCGGTTATGTAGTTAGTTATTTCTCTTTCAAATGTATTATTCTTTTCCATGTATATGTTCTCGTTTCAAATATGATTTTAAAAACATTATACAGTATTATTCTGCAATATTCGATGAAAGAGTAAGGAAGAATATGTGTAGTTTTTTGAGGAAAAATCAGGTTTTTGGAAAAAAGCGAGCGGAAAATAAAAAAGCAGCAGAACGCATTTTCACGCTCTGCTGTCGGCAATACTTTTTGCTTGTCTTTATTCTGCACTCTCTTCTTCTGATTTTGTTTGTTCGTCGCTGTGTTTTTCGTCGTCTAAACCTTCGGCCCGTTCAGTATCGACGTTTTCGGATTCGGATACCTCGTTGTCAGACGCTGTTTTAGAATTTGTTTGGTCATCGTTTTCTGATTCGGACTTTGGCTCGTCTGACTGGGAATTTTGAGTTAACTCTTCAGAGTTTGCAGTTTCTTGTTTGCTGCTTTGTGCGTTTTCCGAATTTTCTCCATTTTCGTCGTTTTTATCGCTTGCATCAGAGCTGACCTCTTCGACTTTTCCAAGTTCGGCGGATGTTATCCCCGGTATGTTTATCTCGGAGGGAAGTCCCATGGCGTTTGTGATAGTGGCTGCATCGGTAAGACCTTCTATAAACGGCAGGTCTATAGTCGGAGCGATAAACTCTTTGCCGTTGAGATATTCGAGTGCGTTTCCCGTACCCGTGTCGAATATAAGCTTATGCGCCCACATAGCCTGACAGGGCATTCCGAATTTTTTGTTTGCGGCTGCATCGCCGTATATATTGTCTCCCAATACGGGTATGCCCACGCTCGCGAGGTGTGCGCGTATCTGGTGCATTTTGCCCGTGACGAGCTGAACTTCGAGCAAGCTCAGACCCAACTCCGGCATGGTTTTCTTTGTCCAATAGCGGGTATATATGGGAGAGGCGTTGCGCGTCGGCTTGCTGCGTATGCGCATACGTCCGCGGGAGGGCTGGCTTTCAATAAAAGTGCTGAGATTTGCATTTTCGTATTCCGGAGTGCCGACTACGACGCAGGTGTAAAGCTTACGGATTCTGCGCTGTTTGAATGCTTCGAGCATGTATTCAAACATTATCTGTGATTTGGCTACAATGACAAGGCCGCCGGTATTTTCGTCGAGATGGTGGCATACATACGGGAAGTAAAATGCCTCCAGACTGTATTCGTCAGTTTCCTTCATGTGATCTTCGGCGTATGTGTGCAGAGTCATGGTGCCCGGTTTTTCCGTGAAGCATTTCAGCCCCTGCTGTTTGTTATATATGAGGATATTTTCATCTTCATATATAAGCTGAGGAGCGGGCAGCGCATTCAGCATCCTGGATGAGGGGAGAAACTCTATCAGATCGCCCTCGGATACTGTATCGTCTTTCTTCAAAAGCCGGCCTTTAAGGCGGATAAAACCGTCTATCGTCTTTTTGTTTTTAGGAACATTATCCAGGTTTAGATAAGTATCTATGCACTCTGTAGCGAAACGGCCGTCCATTTCGCCGGGAACGATGTATTTATACATTATTCGTCACTTCCTAACAAAAAATTAGTCATATGTGTAATCCACTTCCAAGAACTTGGTTTGTTCTCCGCGCCAGAGGACGTCTACGGAGCCTGTTGGGCCGCTCCTCTGCTTAGCGACTATAATGGAGGATTTGTCTGTGGGCTGACTTGTTTCTGAGTAATAGCTCTCTCTGTGTACAAATAGCACGACGTCTGCGTCCTGCTCGATGGAGCCGGATTCTCTCAGGTCCGACAGCATGGGACGCTTGCTCTCTCTCTTTTCGCTCGCTCTGGAAAGCTGACTGAGCAAAACTATCGGAACGTCCAGCTCGCGCGCCATTATTTTGAGAGAACGGGTGAGAGCGGAGACTTCCTGCTGTCTGTTCTCGCTGCTCCTGCCGGAGAGAGTCATGAGCTGCAGATAGTCTATCACTATTAATGCGAGGTCTTTTTTTTCCTGCTTGAGCCTTCTGGATTTGGAGAGTATTTCAGAAGGTCCTATAGTGGGAGTGTCGTCTATATATATAGAGGATTTTTCAAGCGGCACCATCGCATCGGTCAGAGTAAAATAGTCGTCAACCGGGAGCTTGCCGGAGCGAACCAGTTGAGAATCTACACTTGCGCCTGAGCACATAAGTCTCATGGCAAGCTGATCTCGGCTCATCTCCAAAGAGAAGAATGCCACGGGTCTGTTTGTAGAGAGCGCTACGTTCTCAACGATGTTGAGAGCGAAAGATGTTTTACCCATGCCGGGACGTCCGGCGATGATTATAAGCTGTGAGGCTTGGAATCCGCTAAGCATTCTGTCCAGCATGGGAAAGCCTATGGCGACGCCCATTAGACCGTCTTTTGAAAAAGCCGCTTTGTTTATCAGCTCGTATGCTTCTACGAGCGCGGTATGAATGTGCATAAGGCTGCGGGATTCTTTGCCCTGAGATATTCTGTATATCTCGCTGCTGGCGTAGTTTATTATATCGCTTGCGCGCTCTTCGCTTTTGTAGCACATCTCGCTGACTTCTCCGCAGACAGCGAGGAGCTTGCGCATTATGCTCTTTTCGCGAACAATATCTATATATGACGGCAGATTGCGCACGGAAGGTACGAGCTGCGTCAGATTAGACAGATATGTCAGATCGTCCAAAGAGAGATTGGCTCTGCCCAGCCGCTCCGTCACGGTGACAATATCCACCGGCATATATGCGTTTGTAAGATCCAATATTGCGTCCCATATCCGGCGGTTGAATTCCAGGTAGAAATCCTCCCGCTTGAGCCGCTCTATGGCCATGTGTACGCATTCCTCGCTCTGGAGCATTGCGCCGAGGATAGACTGCTCCGCCTCGGCGTTGCTCGGAGGGACGCGGCTGATCAGCTCGTTCATTGTGATTCCCTGTTTTTATGCCTTCACTACGTTTATTTTCATATTAATGAGCATTTCCTGATAAATTCTCAGGCCGATCTCATATTCTCCCAGTTCTTTGATGCTGCTGTTCAATACGACCTTGCGCTTGTCAATTTCGTAGCCTGTGGCGTCTTTGATAGCGTCTGCTATTTCAGCGGAAGTGATGGAGCCGAAGAGCTTCGTACCGTCGCCGGCCTTGCCCTTGACTTCTACAGTCATACCTTTGAGCTTTTCTCCCAGCTCGATAGCGGCTTGCTTTTCCTGCTCTTTGCGGTGCTGAGCTGCTTTCTTAGAGAGATTGGCGGAGTTGAGGTTGCTTGCGTTGGCTTCCTTGGCGAGCCCCTTCGGCAGAAGGAAATTGCGTGCGTAACCATCGCTGACGTTTACGATGTCTCCTGCCTTGCCCTTGCCTTTAACATCTTGATTTAAAATAACTTTCATGTTATGTATCTCCTTTGTGTATTCTGTTCTGTCTCAGTAATTATACGATAAATCTGTGCATTTATCAATGTTGATCGAGCATACCCATTTTTTTGAGACGTTCGATGAGAGCTTTGCTTGCGTCCTCGAGGCTCACCCCGCGGATTTGCGCTCCGGCCATGGTGGCGTGTCCGCCGCCGTCCAGTCCCTCGAGTATCATCTGTACGTTGATTTCGCCGAGAGATCTGCCGCTTATTATTATCTGTCCGTTTTCCTCGCAAAGCACGAAAGAAGCTTTAACTCCGCGTATCCCGAGCAGAGTATCCGCCGCCTGAGCTGCTATGAGCCTGGGGCTGCGCGAGCGCGGCGGACAGAACGAGACGGCTATGCCGTTCTCTATATGGGCGGAGGATACTACATCTGCTTTTTCTACGAAAAGAGACAGATCATCCTGATACAGTTGACGTATAGTAGTTGTGTTTGCGCCGGCTTTTTTAAGATACGAGGCGGCCTGGAAGGTGCGCGCGCCTGTTTTGAGTGAGAAGGATTTTGTATCTATTACTATGCCTGCGAGGAGGGCGTCCGCTTCCAGAGGCGTCAGTTTTGTTCTGTCTGAGAAATACTGTATTAATTCCGTGACCATCTCTGCGGTAGAGGAAGCGTACGGTTCGTGATAGAAAAGGGAGGACTTCTCTATGCTGTGAGTCCCTCGGAGATGGTGATCTATAATTACAATGTTATCCGTTAATGACAACAGGCGAGGGGCTATTGTCATATTTGCTATCTGAGTGTCCAGGACTATCAGCAGAGTGTGCGAATCTATGCGCTCCTGCGCGGCTTCAGGCGTGATAAATATGTTGTGATAGGCTTGAGAATGCTCGAGCTCGCGTATGAGCAGGTCAATGGAGTCGTTGGGCTTGTCGAGTACGATGAAGGCGGGCTTGCCGAGAGTGCGCGCGCATGCGAGGAGACCCAGCGCAGAGCCTATTGAGTCCATATCGGGAGCGCTGTGCCCCATGAGCATTACGTCGTCAGCCTGCTCCATAAGAAGTCTGAGAGCGTTGCTTATCATTCGGGATTTGACTTTGTTTGAAGATTCAACCGCCCGCTGTACGCCGCCGTAGAAAGTGAAGCCGTCGTCTGTTTTGAGCACGGCCTGATCTCCTCCGCGTCCGAGAGCCAGCTCCATAGAGGAGAGCGCGAATGTGCCGGAGCGTTTGGACGTTTCGGAAGTTCCGAGTGCGATGCTTAGAGTCGGACTTTGTCCCTCGGAAGTTTTAAGCTCGCGTACTTCGTCCAATATTCTGAATTTTGACTGCATGAGGGGTGGGAGATATTTGCGTTCAAATGCCAGAATATACTTATAGTCGTCATACTTAAACATCATTGCGTTGGCTTGATCCGCCAATATTGCAACCTTTTCGTCTATTTTGGATTCCAACAGAGAAGCCTCCGCCGGAGGCAGAGAACCTGTCAGCTCAACAAAACTGTCTATCTGAATATGGCAGATAACAGTGCGTGAATCTATCTCCTGCTGTCTGAGTCTGGAGGAACGCCGTTTGAGCAGGCGTACTATGTGATACGCTCCGAACGCAGTTTGAATTTCTGAAGATTCACGCTGATAATATGCGTGATGCAGTCTTATATCTTCTTTTGTGCCTAAGGCCAGCTCGCGCATTTCGCTGTCGGTGAGTATTTCGTGCGATTCTCCAAACGCTTCGGTGAAAGCGGGATTCATCCAGAAAACTTCGGCGTTGTCTTTAAAAATAATCAAAGGGATTGAAGATGACGAGGCGTATTGTGCGATTACGTCTTTTCTGATATGAGAATCTTCGCGGGCGGCGTCGCGCAGGGCGAAGAGATGGAGGAAAAGACAAACGATAGATACGGCAGCGCAGAAGCTGCACGCCATCAGCCTTGATATTCCGTTGTCGATATAGCTGCATATGTAGAGCAGTATCAAAAAAACCAAGCCTATGGTA
>UQXU01000044.1 GCA_900545085.1 uncultured Eubacteriales bacterium | reverse complement strand
TTGGTTCCGGTGCAGATCCGCAGATCGGAAGACGCGCGGCGGAAGAATCGCGCGACGACATAGAGCAGCTTCTCAAGGGCGCAGATCTTGTGTTTATCGCGGCCGGTCTCGGCGGCGGAACGGGCACAGGCGCAGCTCCCGTTGTGGCGGAGATTGCACGCGACATGGGCATTTTGACCGTCGCTTTCGTTACAATGCCGTTTTGGTTTGAAGGTCGTCCGAGAGCGAGAGCGGCAGAAGAAGGTTTTGAAGAGCTGAAAGATATTGTCGACAGCATAGTACGCATTCCTAACGACAAGCTGCTCGAGATTATGGGAAAGAGTACGCCTCTGCTCGAAAGCTTTAAATTGGCTGACGATGCTTTGCGTCAAGGTATCCAGGGTATTACCGACCTTATCGCTAAGCCTGCTCTTATCAACCTTGACTTTGCAGACGTCCGCACGGTAATGCTCGAACGCGGCATTGCTCATATGGGTATTGGCGTCGGGACAGGCGAGAATAAACTTGTAGACGCTGCTAAACAGGCTATACTCAGCCCGCTTCTTGATACTAACATTCAGGGTGCGAAGGGCATTATCTTTAATATTACAGTAGATCCGACGGCTACTCTGAACGAGATCGAAGAGGCAGCTAAACTCATAGAAAGCGCAGCAGATCCTGACGCGAATATTGTTATGGGTGCTGACGTAGATATGAACCTTGAAGATGAGGTTCGCATTACTGTAATTGCCACAGGTTTCGGAAACGGCGGTCCTTCTGTTACGGTGAAGAAAGTTAAAACTGCCCCCACAGTCAGCGATACGCGCAGAGATTTTAACGATCGTCTGGAGTCTTTTGAAAGCGGAAAGATTATTGATCAGAGAGAAGAAATTGATGAGGAAGACGAAGATGTTAATGAACCTACAATTCCTATTTTCCTTAAAAAATCTCCGAGACGTTTCCGCAATGACGATTAATATGCAGTAAACAGAAACGGGTTGGCCGCTTATTAGTGTACCAATCTGTTTCTTTTTGCGTTGACTGCATAGCCGCATTTATTCGAACATATTTATGTTTGAGGAGGTGCGGGTTTGTGACTAAGAGGAGAATTCGCAGAGGGTTATTTCTGCTTGCGTTTATGATAGCGGCTGTAGTTGTTTTTTCGTCCGAAAGCAGAGAAGACATAAGACAGACGGGGACGGAAGCAGGCGTTGACCTTCCTGTTATAATGTATCATAGCATCTTAGATTCTGACGCGAAAGCAGGGAAATATATTGTGACGCCGGCGCAGCTGGAAAAAGACGTCCAATATTTGTTGTCGCAAGGATATACGCCGATCAATGTGGCGGATTTGATTAATTATGTGAATGGCAGTTCAGATTTGCCCACAAAACCTGTAATGCTGACTTTTGATGATGGATTTTACAATAATTACAGCTATGCATTCCCTATAGCAAAGAAGTATAATGTTAAAATAGTGATAGCCGCTATAGGAACGTGTTCGGATCTGTTCAGTCAATCTGAGGAAGAGCTTCACAACACGTACTCGCATCTCACATGGGATAACATGCGGGAGATGTTGCAAAGCGGTTTTGTGGAAATACAGAGCCATACATATGATATGCACGGAGAAGGCTCGCGCAAGGGGTTTGAAATGCAGCGAGGCGAGACTGAAGAGCAATACAGGCAGGCTGTCTCCGAAGATTTGAAGAAAATGAGCGACAGAATGCAGGCAGAGCTGGATGTATCTCCTACTGCGGTTATGTACCCATTCGGGTATTACAGAGATGATTCGGATGATTTCTTGAAGTCTCTGGGATATTCTGCGACTTTTACCTGCTATGAACATCACAATATCATAACTCGCGATTCCGATAGTCTGTTTGGTCTCGGACGATACAACAGGGCGTCGGGAAAGACTTCAGAACAGTTTTTTGCGGGAATATTGACATAGAACATAGAAGCTAGAGCTTTTTTGTAATAAATTATCACATTAAAGGAGAAACAATTAAATGTTATCAGAAGGTAGTCCAGCGCCGGATTTTACTCTCTCAGACCAAGACGGTAATCCGGTCAGCCTAAGAGATTTTCGTGGAAAGAAGGTCGTGCTCTACTTTTATCCTAAGGATAACACAGCAGGGTGCACTCGCCAGGCGAAAGCTTTCGCTGAAGTGTTCAGCGAGTTTGAAGCCGAGGGTGCGGTGCTCATTGGCATAAGCAAGGACAGCCCGAAATCACACAGCAATTTTGCGGCAAAAAATGATCTCCCGTTTATTCTGTTGAGTGATGCGGAGTTGGATGTAACTCAGCGGTTTGACGTCATGCAGCGTAAAAAACTGGCGGGACGTGAATATCGCAGTATAGTTCGTACGACGTATATCATCAATGAAAACGGGACGATAATCAAAAGTATGTCGAAAGTTAAACCCGATACGAACGCTGAGGAAGTCCTCGGCTTCTTACAAGCGGCGAATTGATTGCTAAGCCGCTGTCGAGCGAATAAAAGTCTGCCGCCGAGCCGTAAAGGTCTCGGCGATTTTTTTGCGCATAAACATGTAAAAAATATTTTTTCCAAATTTTGATATTGCTGTTTACAAATACAATTCTTTAGTGTATAATGTCACTATTGATAGGGGAGTAGTCAGCGCGATATGCGCAGCGAAATCGCCATACCCGACTCAAGTCCGGTTTTGCTTTAATTGACGAGACTTATCTGTAAGTTTAACTTGCGGATAGTCTCGTTTTTTTAATATATATCTGCAAAATAAAAGAAAGGGATAATAAAGGAATATTTATGAAAATTACAGGGCTGACTAAGGAGCAGGTCGAACGGTCGAAAGCTCAATTCGGTGACAACCGAATGACGGAACAGAAATCGGAGACCTTTTGGCATAAGCTGTTCAGCAATTTCGGCGATCCGATGATAAAAATACTTTGCGTCGCATTGCTGATAAACGTCATTTTTACGTTTTTAGGAAAAACTGAATGGTATGAATCTGTCGGTATTGCTCTTGCTGTTATTCTGGCGACGTTTGTCTCGACATTTTCAGAGTTTAGGAATGAAAACGCATTTCAGAAGCTGCAAGAGGAAGCGTCGAGAATATTTTGTAAGGTATATAGAGACGGGAAGGTCGCTGAAGTTTCTATCAACGACATAGTAGTAGGCGATTGTATTATGCTGCAGACAGGAGACAAAATTCCTGCCGACGGCGTCATAATTGACGGCAATATAAAAGTAGATCAATCCGTGCTCAACGGAGAGAGCAAAGAGGCTGGGAAGACAGCAATTCCGGATGATTACAAAGATGATGAAGCATCATTGGATTTCCTAAATCCGTATAAAGTATTTCGCGGAGCGGTCGTATGTTCCGGCAGCTCGGTTATGAGAGTTACTACCGTCGGAGACAAATCTGTTTACGGTCAGATAGCCAGCGAGCTTCAGCAGGATACGGACAGAGAGTCGCCGCTTAAATTAAAGCTTGCCGGATTGGCAAAAGGCATAAGCAAGTTCGGATATATAGGCGGAATAACGATAGCTCTGGCGTTTATGTTTCAATCTGTTCTTGTCAGCAACAGCTTCGACGGAGCGCAGATAGCAGCATATTTTTCGGACTGGATGACAGTCGTAAGCGATGTTATAAACGCCGTTATGCTGGCGGTCATAATCATAGTGATGGCGGTGCCCGAGGGGCTTCCTCTTATGGTCGCGCTCGTATCAGCTTTGAATATGGGCAAGATGCTCAAGGACAATGTACTGGTAAGGAAAATAGTAGGTATAGAGACGGCGGGTAGCTTGAACATACTTTTTAGTGATAAAACAGGAACGATTACCAAAGGCAAGCTCGAAGCTGTTACATTTGTAGACGGCAGGGCGGAAGAAAGCAAGAATTTCGCAGATATTGCACAGGGAGTGGCGGACAAACTCCTGCTCAGCATATACAACAATACTGACGCAGTTATTTCTGAAAAGGACGGAGAAGTACAGATATACGGCGGAAACGCTACGGAAAGAGCCGTGCTGAGATATGCTGTCGAATCAGGCAGAAATGCAGTTCCTGCAAAGAAATTAACGTCAATACCGTTCAGCAGTGACAAAAAATACTCAGCGAGCACTGTTGACGATGGCGGAGCTTTTAGTGTGATCAAAGGCGCTCCTGAGAAAATGCTCGCCAGATGTTCGTATTATTATGACGAAAATGGTGAGAAAAAGACTTTCGACGACGAGCGCAGACAGGCTCTGGATGATAAAATAAACGCTTTGGCAAAGCGTGCAATAAGAGTGCTTGCCTTCGCAACGTCGGATGATGAAATAAAGGACGACGTACTTCCCGAAGGCGAGTGGACTCTCATAGGCGTACTGGGAATACGCGATGAGGTGAGACCTGAATCGGTGACGGCGATCAAAGAGGTGCAGGCTGCGGGAGTCCAGGTCGTTATGATAACAGGCGACAGATTGGATACAGCAGCTGCAATTGCAAGAGAAGCCGGAATAGTTCAAAACGAGAGCGATATAATGCTCACGTCAGATCATCTGGCGCAGCTGTCTGACGATGAAGTTAAGAGCAAGCTGAGCGATATAAGAGTCATCGCTCGTGCGCTTCCGAGTGATAAGAGCAGGCTTGTAAGATTGGCGCAGGAGATGGGGCTCGTAGCCGGGATGACAGGAGACGGCGTCAATGATTCGCCCGCTCTCAAGAAAGCTGATGTAGGCTTCGCGATGGGCGGAGGAACAGAGGTGGCGAAAGAGGCCAGCGATATAGTCATTCTCGACGACAACTTTAATTCTATAGATAAGGCGATACTTTATGGGCGCACAATCTTCAACAGCATACGAAAGTTTATAGTATTTCAGCTTACGATAAATATAAGCGCCGTATTGGTATGCTTCGCAGCGCCGCTGCTGGGAATTCCTCAGCCGCTTTCGATAATTCAGATACTATGGGTAAATTTGGTAATGGATACGCTCGCTGCTCTGGCTTTTGGCGGCGAACCGGCTCTCAAGAGATATATGCAGGAGGAGCCGAAGCGCAGAGACGAGAGCATAGTCAGCAAATACATGTGGACGGAAATAGTGACGGCGGGTATATGGTGCTTTGTCCTTTCAATGTTTCTCTTGTTCTCAGACACGGCTGACAGAGTGTTCCGAGATAATCACGATTTCCTGATGACAGGGTATTTTACGTTCTTCATATTCTTTGCTGTGTTTAATGCGTTTAATGCAAGAACTGAAAAACTCAATCTGTTTGATAATATAATAAAGAATCACGGTTTTTGGCAGATAATGATTGTTATAATCATAATACAGACAATACTCACTAACTTTGGAGGAGATATACTTCATTGCTATGGGCTGCACGCCGGAGAATGGCTGTTCGTGATTCTGCTCGCTTTTACAATTATCCCTATAGACCTGCTTAGAAAAGCAGTTCTGAGGATAATAAATAAATAGTCTACCCCGCTTGCCCGCGGTCTGAGGTTGTGATAAAATCAAACTGAAGGCTGCGGGCTTTTTTCATTGCAGCAGAAGCATTACACAAAGGAGGAAAATGAAAATGCAGAATGTAAAGAGAAGCATGGGCATGCTGTGTGCGATTGCCATGTTTGTGTGTCTGCTGTTTGTACCGGTTCAGAAGGCTGAGGCGGCGACAGCGGGAATGACTACGCTGAAAGTAAACAAAACCTATACAAGCTATGACATCACGGGCGACGGCAAAAAGGATACTATCAAGATTACTCCGCAAAAAGTAAAAGGAGAATATACAAGTCTGGTTATTTCTGTAAACGGGAAAAAGACCACGCTGAAAGGGCATTATTACAGTGTGACAACTAAGCTCATCACGCTGAGTAACGGCAAAAAGTATCTTTGGGTGAGAGGACAAAGCGATAATAATGACGATCCGTTCCAGGCGCTGTACAAATACAGCAGCGGGAAAATGAAGAAGGCGCTCGATTTCAGCTCTAAAATTAAAAATTTCGGAAAACATCCGGGTACTATTGTGACAAAGGTATCAGGCAACAAAATATATGTCGAGCAGTTTCTTATGAGCGCGCCGCTCGGAAGTGTGGGATTTAATTACACGTATGAGTACAAAAGCGGATCATTCTCCAGAACGAGCAGCACAGCCAGCATAAAATACGTATCCTGTCTCAACGGCGGATACGGCACACTGAAAAAAAGCAAGATTCTGTATACCTCGAGCAGCTGTACAAAGAAATACAAGACACTTGCTAAGAGTACGAAAGTAAAGCCGCTGAAAATATATATGAACGGCACGACTATAAGCGTGTATGTGAAAACAAAGTCAGGTTCGACAGGCTGGCTTAAATGCAGCAGAAGCTTTTCCAACGGTACGCTGCTGAAAGAGTGCTACTATGCAGGCTAAAAAAGCCTCATATTGTACGATGAAAAAATATTGACATACGCTATATCGTGTGTTAAACTTATTAGGTGAGCCGCTCGACTCGGGTTTTAAATCTCCGCTGCGGAGTACCCTCGTCGGCGAGACTGGTATGAGGAGGAGCTAAACAATGTACGCAATTATCAAAACAGGCGGCAAGCAGTATAAAGTTGAGCCGGATCGTTTTGTAGATGTTGAGAAGCTGGATGCGGAAGTCGGCGCTGAAGTTACTTTCGATGCGCTGATGGTGGTAGACGGTGAAGTAACAACTATCGGAACGCCTGTGGTAGACGGTGTTAAAGTCGTGGGCAAAGTCCTTGCGCAGGATAAAGCCAAGAAGGTTGTAGTTTATAAGTACAAGCCTAAAAAAGACTACCGTAAGAAGCAGGGTCACAGACAGCCCTATACAAGAGTACTGATTACTTCTATAGGGTAAACGCTAAGTCTAAAGTGAGGTGAAATTCTAATGGCACATAAAAAAGGCGGCGGCAGTACCAAGAACGGCAGAGACAGTAAGGCTAAGCGTCTCGGCGTTAAGCGCAGCGACGGCTGCGTCGTGCTCGCGGGCAATATTCTCGTTCGTCAGAGAGGCACAAAGATTCATCCCGGTGTAAACGTAGGTCGCGGCGGCGACGACACTCTCTTCGCTCTGGAGTCCGGTGTTGTTCGTTTTGAGCGTCTGGGCAGGGATAAGAAACAGGTTAGCGTATATCCTCAGTAATTTGAGAGATGTATTTGTTTAAAGAAATTTGCCGCGGTTTACTGCGGCTTTTTTCATACTTAATTATGACGATTGACGTCGGATTATGGCGTTGAGAAAAAGAGGAAATATGCAGTTTGCTTTTGAAAATGGAGATACTATAATAACGGGCGAGAGAATAGATCCGGCGATAGTTTTTGACTGCGGTCAGTGCTTTAGGTTTTTCCCGGATGGCGATGACGAATTTTCCGGCGTTGCTCATGGCAGGCTTTTGAGGGTTTTGGACAAAAAAGATGCTATCGTGCTGAAAGATGTGGATGAGGCTGAGTTCAACTCGAGATGGCGTGACTTTTTTGACCTCGATACCGATTATTCCGCAATAACAAGCGCGTTCGAAGAAGATGAAATAGTGAGCGCGGCGGTACGCTCCTGCCCCGGGATGCGTCTGCTTAATCAAGAGCCTTTCGAAACGCTGATTACGTTTATTATATCTGCGAACAACAACATACCGCGTATACGAAAAATTGTAGAGGCAATATGCAGGCTTTGCGGAGACAGAATTAATTGCGAAGGAGAGCGTTATGCTTTTCCGTCTCCGGAGCAGCTCGCCGCGCTTTCGGAGGAAGATTTGAAAAAATGCGGAGCGGGCTATCGTGCGGCATACATAGCTGAAACATCGAAAGTCATAGCAGACAGAAAAGTGGACTTAAACGCTGTAGAAAAGTTGGAGTATACCGCGGCGAAAAAAGAACTTTGCAGACTTAAAGGAGTAGGGCCAAAGGTTGCGGACTGCATACTTTTGTTTTCTATGCATAAAAAAAATGCGTTTCCTATGGATGTATGGATAAAACGCACGTTGAATGTTCTGTTCGGTTTTACGCCTAAAAATGACAAAGAAGCGATGGAGTTTGCAAGAGACAGATTCGGCGAATGGGGCGGAATAATCCAGCAGTACCTTTTCTGGTACGCCAGAGAAGTGAAAATGGGCAATTAAATTTATTGCATAAAATGGAAATAAACGGCTCGGATTTATTTGACATAGCTTTGTATATTATGTTATATTATTAAGGATACTGGATGAAATAGGTGAGTGCGACGTTAGAAGTTAAACTATTCTCCATGCACAATCGGATATGCGCATGGGAGATGTATAGTACAGAAGATAATCAATTCTTTGCCGGTGGGGCAAGACCGTTTAAAAGTGCATCGACACTGGAGAGCATACGGCCTTCGGAGTTTTTGGAATATCCGTATACAAAAAAGCAGATGAAACAGCTCGAATACATCGGAAAAATGTCGGGCTATTTTAAAGACATACTTCAAAAATACGATAGAGTACAGCCGGAAGACAATTATGATGGCCTTATCAGAAATACCTTCGGAGATAAAAGTGAGATATATCGCCTTTACAAAGAAAAGGCCCTCCCTCCGTGCAAGCCGGAGTTCCAGCCGGTTTTATATATCGACTTTGAAGCTATAAATATGCGCATATGCGGATGGTATGCGGAGCTGCATACAAACCGAGGAATAATTAATTTTGAAGGCGTAGCCAGACCATATTCGGACACTAAGATGATTCAAAGGCTCTGGCGCTTGGCGTATGATAAGCTTCTTCCTTATGATCTGGACACGCTGCTGTCTGCTAAACATATCAAGACATACAAAAACTATTTTCTCAGTATGTTCAGAAAAGCAAAAAGGATATATACGTATGGAGATACAGACGCGCTTTTCGTAAAGACAACTTACGGAGAAGATGTGTACAACTATTTTAAAGTAAAAAATGTAGATGCAAGTCTCAAGCTGGGTAACAGAACGCTGTCTTTAGACAAAACATGTAAACTGTTTGGAGTCCATGTAGAAGGAGATGCGCACAATCCCAAATGCGACGTAAAAAAATTGATAGGCTATATGGAAGAAAGTAAAAAGCTGTAAAATATCAGCGGCTCCGCCATAAAATCGGCGGGCCGCTGTTTTTTAGATGAGAATATTGTTTTCAGTATTTTTATCGAAAAGATGGACGACGTTTCCGCCAAATGTGAAGTGAACTGTATTTCCTGCGGCGAGCAGCTCGGTGTAATTGTCAGGCAGCTCAAGTATGGACAAAATGAGAACGACCTCTTGATTTTCGGCTTTCAGGTGCAGATGAACAGTGCTGCCCATCATTTCGCTTACTTCAACCTCTCCGCTTATGCTGCATGGCGCATCTTCTGCGCAAAGCATTATGTGTTCGGGACGTATTCCGACGAGGATATCTCCCTGGGCGTCTTTCTCTTCCAGCATTTTTTGCTTCTGACTGCTTAGAGCAATTCGTGTTCCGAGAAGTGCGATTTCCCATCCATTCTCGCCATGCTCCAGCGAAGCGGGAAGTATATTCATCTGCGGGCTTCCGATAAAGCAGGCGACGAAGAGATTGTTCGGATGTTCGAAAACCTCCTGCGGCGTGCCGATTTGCTGCACAAATCCGTCCCGCATTATTACTATACGATCTCCGAGAGTCATGGCCTCTGTCTGATCGTGAGTTACATATATAAATGTAGTGTCTATTCTGCTGCGCAGCTTGATAAGCTCTGAGCGCATCTGTGCTCTTAATTTTGCGTCCAGGTTAGATAGCGGTTCGTCCATGAGAAAGACCTTAGGCTCGCGCACGATGGCTCGGCCTATGGCAACGCGCTGTCTTTGTCCTCCGGACAGAGCGCGGGGCTTTCTATCCAGCAGCTTAGTTATTCCGAGTATATGAGCTGCGTCTCGAACTTTTTTGTCTATAGATTTTTTATCTTCTTTTCTCAGTTTTAATGCGAACGCCATGTTGTCGTATACGCTCATATGAGGGTAAAGAGCATAATTCTGAAAGACCATGGCTATGTCTCTGTCCTTTGGCGGAACATTGTTGACAAGCGTGCCGTCTATGTATAGCTCGCCGGAGCTGATGTCTTCGAGTCCGGCAACCATGCGCAAAGTAGTGGATTTTCCGCAGCCGGACGGCCCGACCAGCACGATAAATTCTCCGTGCGTTATGTCAAGGCTGAAGCTTTCGACTGCTACGACGTTTTTATTGTAAACTTTTTTTATGTCTTTTAATGTGACGTTTGCCATGATGTAGTTTTTGCGTCCTCCTTAGTAGCGATAGAGCTATTTTGCGCCAAAGTGGGGAATATTATGCTGAAAAGAAGGAATAGAGGCAAAAAAGGAATTTGTGTGTGAAATTTGAGAATAGTATTTGTAGAAAAAGCATTTGACTTTTTTCGTCATTAATGCTATTTTATTTACGGTGAGATACCAAAAATAAATTATATGGAGAGAAAACATGAGGAAAACAAAGATTAGTAAACTGATCGCCCTCGCTATGGCAGCTGCGACGGTATTCGCTCTGTCTGCATGCGGAGGCTCCGGAACTCCAAGCGCTTCTGCAGATGAATCTGCAAATGTCTCTGAGACTGCCGCTCAGACGGCAGAAACGACTCCTGCTGAGGTACAGACGATTCAGGATGGAAAGCTTATTGTTGCGGCTGAGTTCACATATCCGCCGTTCGAATATATGGCAGACGACGGCACGACAGAGCTTGGCCTGGATATAGACTTGGCGAAAGCAATAGGCGAAAAGCTGGGTCTTGAGGTTGAGTTTGTGAGCACGCAGTTTGACGGAATACTGGACGGCCTTGAGCTGGACAAGTATGACGCTGTTATCTCTGCTGTGACGATTACAGCAGCAAGAAAAGAGGAAGCGGATTTCACACAGCCCTACATTGAGAATTATCAGTGCCTCGTAACGCTGGCTTCCAATGAAGAAGCGATAAGCGACATAGATGAGCTTTCTAATCATTCCGTAGGCTTCCAGACGGGTACAACATCCAACATCTTCGTTGAAGATAAGGTCAATACGGGAGATCTGGAGAATGTAAATACTAACATGTATGACAAAGCTATGGATGCTTTCTCCGATCTTGAGCTTGGAAGAATCGAATATGTGATATGCGACAGCTCTGTAGCTGATATTTATGTGAAGAATAAGCCCGACGTATTCAAGACTGTTTGGACTCAGACTGACTCGCCTGAGCAGTTTGGTATAGCAGTGAAGAAAGGAAACACACAGCTTCTGGAAGCTATCGACAATGTACTTTCTGAGCTCATGGAAAACGGCGAATTTGACGCAATGCGCGAGGAGTGGCTCGCTCAGGTATAAGTAGTATTTAAGATTGGTGCACGGCTTTTTAACCGTGCGCCTTTTTATTTAATGTTTTTAGGCAGTTGAGCGCAGTATGGTACGAAAAAAATCACCCGCTATGCGAGTGCGCGCGGATAGTTCTGCAAAAATTCTCCAAATGAGTATAATTATAATAGTACATGTTCAAGCCTGCTAAAAGACGAGAGGAGAGTTTACAGCCTTCGTGCAAACCACCTGTTATGATTTTAAAAATAAAGAACATAAAAAAACACAGCTCCGAGGAGGAGCTGTGTGATTTGCTTTTTGAGATTAGTGTTTCTCGCCGAGCGGGAAAATGGTCTTGCCGTGCTCTGTATTCATGATTGTACCGAAAGATGTGTAAATCGCACATAGACCGCATATAATGCCTACGACGCCCGCGATGGTAGCTACTGTGTGGCTGCCTGTGAAGTTCTCGATAGCAAGCAGGAAGAACAGAATTACGAGAGTGCCGAAAATAGCCTGTGTAGCTCTGTTGTGCTTGAGTGTGCCGATGAACATTGCGAGTGTGTACAGACCCCAGAGCAGCAGATAGAAGCCCATGGATAAGCCGTCTGCGCCTGCGATGCCGGCAGCGGAGAAGGGGTTGATCCAAATGATGACTAAAGACCACCAAAACATGGAGTAGGATACGAAAGCTGTTCCGGTGAATGTGTTGCCGTGAGCAAATTCAAATATACCTGCTACGAGCTGTGCAAGTCCGCCTACAGCTACGCCCATGGCCAGGATGACGACAGAAAGCTCTGTGAGACCTACGTTGTGCAGGTTGAGCAGAATGGTCGTGCAGCCGAAACCGAGCAGTCCGAGAGGGCCGGGGTTTGAGACTTTTTTTTCTGTTGACATGATCAGTCCTCCATAATAAAATTTGAAAATTATGTGTAAAGCATTTATATCTTATCATATTTTGTCAGAAATTTCAATATATACATATTCATATATGTATTAAATAGCAGAGATAAATTATTCACAAACTGAATGTTCGGATTTTGATTGTCAAAGATTAAATATATACAAAAAATTATAAAAAATGCGTTGAAATTCCGAACATTTGAAAAATAGAGATTTACAATATACACAATTTGAGCTATAATGATTATCTGATAATGTACCTTAGGTTTTGGGTGCAAATATGCTGTACTTTTTTAAGGAGAGATGCTGATGAAAGTAGCTGTAATAATGGGTTCTAAAAGCGATTGGCCTGTACTCGAAAAGACTGTCGCAGAGCTGAAGAAGTTTGGAGTAGAAGTGGAGGCGCGCGTAATGAGCGCACACAGAAGTCCGGAGCTGGCTGCCGGTTTTGCTGATGAAGCTGAGCAGAACGGTTTTGAAGTGATAATTGCGGCGGCGGGCAAGGCGGCTCATCTCGCAGGCGTCATAGCCGGACATACCACGCTTCCGGTTATAGGTCTGCCGATAAAATCCTCGACTATGGACGGATTGGACAGCCTGCTTTCTACAGTGCAGATGCCCGACGGCATACCGGTAGCGACAGTTGCGATAAACGGAGCAGGAAACGCGGCTATCCTCGCTGTACAGATGCTCTCGCTCAAATATCCTGAGCTGAAAACCAAATTGGCAGAGAAGAAAAAAGAGATGCTCGACGGAGTGTTGAAAGCGGACGAGCAGCTGCAGGACGAGATTAAAAATATTTGACAATTTTTTATAAAGAAAGGTTATTATCATGGAAAAGACAACGATGCTGTATGAAGGAAAGGCTAAGAAGGTTTTCGCTACAGATGATCCTTCAAGTGTAATAGTAGAATACAAGGATGACGCTACGGCTTTCAACGGTCTGAAGAAAGGTACGATCGTAGGCAAGGGCGTAGTTAACAACAAGGTTTCGAATCACATGTTCAGGATGTTGGAAGCTAAGGGAATACCAACTCATTATGTAGAAGAGATCAGCGATCGCGAAACTATAGTAAAAAAAGTGGAAATAGTCAAAATTGAGGTTATTGTCCGCAATATCGCAGCGGGCAGCCTTTCCGAGCGTATCGGTCTGCCGGAAGGTACAAAGCTTCCTGTCACTGTTCTCGAATATTGCCTTAAGGATGACGACCTTGGCGATCCGCTTATCAATGATTATCACATCGCGGCTCTGGGCGTAGCTACAAAGGAAGAGATGGAGAAGATTTCTTCCATGGCTTTGAAAATCAACGAGATTATGCGCGACTATCTAAAGGAAGTAAACGTAGATCTTATAGACTTCAAACTGGAGTTTGGTCGTTTTGACGGAGACATTATCCTCGCTGACGAGATATCTCCCGATACATGCCGTTTCTGGGATTCCAAGACAGGCATGAAGCTGGACAAGGATCGTTTCCGCCGCGATCTCGGAGGAGTAGAGGACGCGTATCAAGAGATACTGCATCGCTTGATGGGCGGCTCAGAGGCGTAATTTAAAAGGTAGGAGTAAATAATGCTAAAATGCAGAATGCAGCAATGCAATCGCTGCGCAGAAGGCGTGTACCTGAGAGCCAAACCGAATGACGACGCAATGCAAGAGGAATGCGGAGTATTCGGAATACTCATGAGCGACAACAAATACGACCCTGCCGAGGCATGTTATATCGGACTGTATTCTTTGCAGCATCGTGGGCAGGAAAGCGCCGGGATAGCGGTTTCCTATGGCGACGATATGCGCCTGCATAAAGGCATGGGGCTTTGTTCCGAAGTCTTTAAAGACGGCATGGAGAATATAATGGGCGGCACGATAGGCGTCGGCCACGTGCGCTACTCCACGACGGGAGACAGTCAGGTGCTTAACGCACAGCCGCTCATGATGTCTTATAAAAACGGCAAAATGGCAATGGCGCATAACGGAAACCTCGTAAACGCACATATTCTCAAGAATAAGCTTGAGGAAGACGGCGCGATATTCCAGACTACTATAGATACGGAAATAATGGCGTATCTTATTGCTAAGACGGCAAAGCTTGGCCTGGTCGAAGGTATTAAGAAAATGATGAGCATTGTGCGCGGCTCTTATGCTCTTGTAATCGCTACAAATGATTCGCTCATAGGTGTGCGCGATCCTCAGGGAATCCGTCCGCTTGCATTGGGCAAACTGGACGACAGCTTTGTTCTTTCCAGCGAGACATGTGCATTCGATGCGATTGATGCAGAATACATACGTGATGTGCGCCCGGGCGAGATAGTAGTTATCACAAAAGAAGGTTTTAAATCATATCAGACGCACAACGAAGTTGATACGAAGCTCTGCATATTCGAATATGTTTATTTTGCACGTCCGGATTCCGTAATAGACGGAATAAGCGTGTATAAAGCGCGCGAAGAGATGGGCAAGCGCTTGGCGCAGGCGTTCCCGAAGGATGTGGATCTTGTCAGCGGCGTTCCGGATTCCGCTACTCCGGCGGCCGTCGGTTATGCGGAAGAGTCCGGCATTCCATATAAGTTGGCTCTGTCTAAAAACAGATATGTAGGCCGTACTTTTATCCAGCCGGAACAGTCCTTGCGTGAGCGCGGGGTTAAGCTCAAGCTGAATGCAATGGAGAGA
>UQXU01000043.1 GCA_900545085.1 uncultured Eubacteriales bacterium | reverse complement strand
TACCGGATTTGTTCCGGCCGGACTTTCCTACTATGATTCTGATGATGATTATCGCACCGTTGTAGGCGACCTGATTACCTATGATGTAGACGGGGCAAAGGAGCTGCTTGAGGAGGCGAAGGAATGTATAAATACGCGAACATAATATTTCACGATTCTACGCACGGAAAATATCGCAGACCGCTCGGGGCTGTTGCTCCCGGGCAGGAGGTTACGCTCAGTCTTTATATTAAAGACGTATATGTAGACAACGCCTTTTTGCGTGTATTTCACAATTCTGGCAGTGCAGAGTACAGAATGGAATACAGCGACGGCTGGTGGAGCACGCGTGTGATAATGCCGGAAGAGCCGGGGCTGGTTTGGTATTATTTTACTATAGACATAGGGCAGGACAGAGTTTTTTACGGCAGCTCAAGCAGACTTCATTCCGGACTGGGCAGCATATATTCTTCAAATCCTGCGAGCTTTCAAATAACCGTGCATGATGCAGAGTTTAGAACGCCTGATTTTTTTAAAAAGGCTATAGCATATCAGATCTTTCCGGACAGATTTCGCAAGAGCAGCGCAGACAGCGGGAGATCAGGAGTGGAATATCACAAAGCTTTGGGACAAAAAGCCGTATATCACTCTGATTTTAGAGATGATGTGCTGTACGAGCCGCAGGAGGGGGAGTTGTTTTACGCTCCGTGCGATTATTACGGAGGAGACCTGAAAGGAATAGAACAGTCTTTGATAGATTTGGCGTCGGGAGGCGTGACCGCTATCTATCTCAATCCTATTTTTGAGGCGGACTCAAATCACCGTTACAACACGTCCGATTACTGCAAAATAGATCCCATACTAGGCTCAGAGGAGGACTTCAGGAGTTTATGCGCCGCTGCTGAAGAGCTGGGCATAAAAATAATACTCGACGGCGTGTTTTCACACACGGGAGACGACAGCGTTTATTTTAATTCACGCGGAAGCTATGACTCCGTAGGCGCGGCGCAGAGCAAAAGCTCGCCGTACTATAGCTGGTACAGCTTCAGCAGTTTTCCGAATGAATATAAATGCTGGTGGGGATTTAAAACTCTGCCGGAGGTAGATGAACACAATCCGGATTGGCAAAAGTTTATAATAACGGGCGAGGACAGCGTAATGAAGCGCTGGCTGAAAGCAGGAGCAGGCGGATATAGGCTGGATGTGGCGGATGAGCTTCCTGATGACGTCATAGAGCTTATGCGTTCGGCAGTGAAAGAGCATAACAGTGAAAATCTGCTGCTGGGAGAGGTTTGGGAAGATCCAACCTCAAAAATGAGCTATAATAATCCGCGCAGCTATGCTCTCGGAAGAGGTCTGGACAGCGTGATGAATTACCCTCTGCGTTCTGCGATAATAGATTTTCTTATAGGAGAGACTGACGCTCGCGAGTTGAAGATGCTGCTTTCGCATCAGGCTACCTGCTATCCGAAAGAAATGTACTATTGCTTGATGAATTTGCTTTCATCTCATGATGTGGAGCGCATAAGAACTGTTCTTTCGTTGGGCAAGGACGCTCTGCTTCCGCGTTCGCGGGAAGAACAGGCCGACATGAGAGTTTCGGCTGAACAGGATGCGAAAGGTGCATTGCTGCAGAGAATTGCGGTTGCGCTTGTGTTTTCTATTCCGGGAATGCCGACCGTTTATTATGGCGACGAGGTCGGTATGCATGGTTTGAAGGATCCGTTTAATCGCGCGCCGTATAGACCGAGAGACAGACTCATTAAGTTCTTTTATAAATCTGTCGCGGCGGTGAGGAATAAATGCGATGCGCTGGAAACGGGCTTCGTCAGCTTTCGCGCTGTCAATGAAGACGTCCTTGCCGTCCTGAGATTTGTAATAGGAGGGAAGGACGCTTTCGGAAAGGACGCTGAGGATGGAGTATATATCACCGTGCTCAATCGCGCAAACAGAAATATGCGCTCAGTGATAGACATACGTGCTTTTAAAACGTGCCTGTCAAAAGAACAGTATGATGTGCTGGCGGCTCAGACTTATACGAGGGCTTCATGCCTTCTGACGGGACGCAGCTTTGAAATTACGGATGGTCTTATAGATTTAGAAATGTTTAAAATGAGCGCAATGATACTGCGCGTAGATTACAGATAACAACATGCGTCTGATTTGCAAAAGCGGTCAGACGCTTTGTTTTTGTTCTGATGAATCATAACATTGAAAAAAATGTATATTAGAGTTATAATGTAACGCGAGTGTTCGCTTGATGAGGAGGCGATAAACGTGTACAGAAAAACTTATGCGGTTGTAGATTTAAACTGCATTGCAAATAATATATCAGAGCTAAGGCGATGCGCGGGGACAGAAGTTATGGCAGTGGTCAAGGCCGATGCGTATGGTCACGGCGTAGAAAAAGTATCTAAACGCGCGGCGAAAGAAGGGGTTAAGTATTTTGCCGTGGCGACGCCGGAGGAGGCTTTGGAGCTTAGAGAATATGTCGATGGATGTATTTTAATTCTTTCGCCTGTACTCCCCGAGGCGTATACTGCGCTGCTGGGGGCGGAGGTGTCTTTGTGTGTGTTTACGCCGGAGCATGTGCGCGCAATCCGGAGTGCGGCGGAAAAAGCGGGGAAGACTGCAAAGCTCCATATTAAGCTGGATACGGGCATGGGGAGAGTCGGTCTGAGGACAATGTCTGAGCTGGATTCGCTGCTGGATGAAATCGGCAAATCGGACAATCTTGAAGTAGAGGGCGTTTTTACGCATTTTGCAACGGCTGATGAAACTGATAAAGAGTATTCAAAGCTTCAGGCGGCTAGGTTTACGGCGTTTGCCGACAGAATAGAATCTCGCGGCTATCATCCTTTGCGTCATGCTGCGAACAGCGCCGCGATAATAGAGCTTCCGGATATGCACTTTGACCTGTGCCGCATGGGCATATCTCTTTATGGCTATCCGCCTTCCGGCGAGGTCGATTGCTCCGGGATAAATCTGCGTCCCGCGCTGTCTTTGAACAGCTATATTTCGTATGTAAAAACAATTGAGCCGGGAGAAAGCGTGAGCTATGGCAGAGTTTTCAAAGCGGAAAGGCAGACGCGCGTAGCTACAGTGCCCATCGGCTATGCGGACGGATACAAGCGCGCGTTGACGTCGAAGGGTGCGTATGGGCTCATAAATGGCGAAAAAGCGCCGCTTATAGGCAGAGTATGTATGGATCAGATAATGTTCGACGTTACTGATATAACCGCTGCCGAGGGAGATAAAGTCATCCTGCTTGGAGATGGGGGAATGGATGCTGAGGATATGGCTGGTTTGACAGGTACGATAAGCTATGAGATACTTACATCCTTGACGGGCAGAGTTCCGAGAGTATATATTAATGAATAAGCGCGAAGTAAGAGATAGAATGTTTAAGCTCAGAGCTTCTATGAGCCGAGAAAGCAGAGAGATACTTTCCCGAGATATAGCGCAGAAGGCGTTCAATGAGATTATAAAACGGGATTTTAGACGTATAATGTGTTATTATTCGTATAAAGGCGAAGTGGAAACGCATGATTTGATTAAAATGCTGAAAAAAAGCGGTATCGAAGTTGCTCTGCCGCGAGTAGAGTCCGGAAATAAAATGTCTGCGCTCGTCTGGGACAGGCAGCCATTGGTGCCAAATAAATACGGTATAATGGAACCTCCGGCAGGGTCGCGTCAAATGGATAGTATCGAAGCGGTTATAATGCCGGGTCTGGCTTTTGATTACAAAGGCGCTCGCCTGGGGTACGGCGGCGGATATTACGACAGGTTTTTGAAAGGCAAAGATGTATTCAAGATTGGAATATGCTTTGACGCCCAGCTTTTGATGGAGCTTCCGAATGAGACCTTCGATATACCTGTGGACGTGGTTATTTCGGATTGCAGGATATTAGAATTCTAAGGCAGTGTGGAAATGTCGTGAATAAAATCGCAAATTTACACATTAATGCTTTACTTTTCGGCGATTTTCGATTAATATTATAATTAGTAAAAGTGTACTTAGATTTTTATGGTACAGTTTTTAATCAATAATAAACTAATACAATAATCAAAGAAAGACGGTCAGGTTTGAGAGTTATTGCGGGCAGTAAAAAAGGTATGCGAATCACAGCTCCGCCGGGAGAGGAAACACGCCCTACGACAGATAAAGTCAGAGAGGCTATTTTCGGATCAATTCAATTCGATATATCCGGAGCGCGCGTATTAGACTTGTTTGCGGGAAGCGGCGCTATGGGTGTAGAGGCGCTTAGCCGAGGAGCAGACGAATGCGTATTCTGCGATGTGAGCAAAGCGGCGGCTAAGGCTGTTTCTCAGAATGCCGCGCCTTTTGAGGGGTCGTATACTCTTGTTCACGGAGATTTTGAACGTGCTCTTGAGCTGCCAGGTCAGTATGATTTCATATTTCTCGATCCGCCGTATAAATCAGGGTTTTATGAACGCGCTATAAACCGCATTATGGAATTGGATAAGCTCAAGCCTAATGGAAAACTTATAGTGGAACATGATGCGCCGTTGCCGAAGGTGCAGTGCGGCTTGAAAACACTGAGGGAGAAAAAATACGGAAAGACACTGGTGACCTTCCTCGGCAGAATTGACGAAGGTGAGGATTAAAAACTTTGAGATTTATATTCCCTGGCAGCTTTGACCCGCTGACCAAAGGGCATTTGGATATTATAGAACGCAGTGCAAAGCTTTGCGACGAGCTTGTGCTTGGTGTTCTGGACAACGTAGCTAAAAAGTATTACTTCTCTGTAGAGGAGAGGATGACAATGCTGGCGGATGCGACGGCACATCTGGATAACATAGAAATAATTTATTTCAGTGGTTTGCTTGCAGATTGTGTAAAAGAAACAGGCGCAGATGCTGTAATAAGAGGCACGCGCAATGTCATAGACTATCAGTACGAGCAGGATTTGGCCATCTGCAATTCGCTTTACGGCGATGTCGAAACAATTTTTCTGATTACTAAGCCGGAATACGCGGCGATAAGCTCCAGCATTGTGCGAGAGCTGCTGCATTTCGGCGGCGAAATCTCCGGATTTGTACCGGAGGCGGTAGAAGAGTTTATTAAGAAAAAGACCAAATAAATCGGATAAACCATAAACGGGGGTAAATTACGTGGAAAAAACAGATATCTTTGCTCTGGTTAATGAGCTTCAGGAAGAAATTGAAATGAGTCCTACAAAGGGCTTTAATAAAAATAAATCTATTGACTACAAAATAGTCATGGAGATTATTGACGACATAAAAAAAGCTCTGCACGACGAACTGGACTTTTCTCGCCGCATTATGAAAGAGAAGGACGATATTCTCAGCGAGGCGGAAGCTCGGGCTAACGATATAATCACTTCTGCTAAATCCAGAGCAGACCAGATGATACAGCAGGAAGCAGTTTCCAAAGCTGCGTATGACCGTGCTACAAAGGTGATAGAAAGCGCTAAACAGCGTGCCGAAGAGCTGCGTCAGAGTGCGAGTGATTATGCAGAAGAGGTCTTCGATGAGCTTGAGACATTTTATAAAGAGAGCATAGACGTGGTTCGCGAAAACAAGAGCAGAATACGTGCTATGGCAGAAAATAAGCCAAAAAGTTCCAATTCCAATTGAACAATAAAACTGAATCTGAACAAAATAAAAACCAGGGCGCGTTCTGCGCCTTGGTTTTCGTTCAATTTTTTCTGCTGTTTATCATAGGACGGATTATAAGTGCGCTCAAGATGGCAAAGGCCGCCATTGCAAAGCCGCAATAGCTTGTGCTCTGAGAAGTTGAAAAGGCTGTGCTTACGGTTACTACACCGGGAGGAAATAGCTTTAGTAAAAGCACGCAGCATCCGGCGGCTAAGCCTGTCTGCATTAGCTTGCTCAGCATGAAGCTGCGAGGCCGAAGCCCAACTGTAGCGCAGAGAGAATAAGTTTGCAAATGAATACTCGCGCCGCCAAAAGCAATAATACAGCTTATGACTATCAGCTGAGTTTGAAGCGGGAGGGCGTCTGTTCTAACTACGCCCGTTGTCATTTCCATACATCCCGCTGTGATTGCCTGTGCTTCTGATGGCAAAGCCTGGTATATAGGCAATGACTCCAAACCGCCTGCTGCAGCGCCAAAAATCAGCATAAACCCTCCGACGAGCATCATGCTTTTCAGCCCGCTCATCACTGCTGAGTATATCATGTCGATTATTCCCGGCTGGTTTTGTGACTGAATTGGCGGTGAGGGTATATAAGTACGGCAGGAGAATCCGGCTATAATCGCGGTTATTATCGCGCTTATAATATGCGCCGCCATGACGTACCATGCCAGCTGTGGATATCTGAGTAATCCTGCGCCGATTGTACCTATTATGAACATTGGGCCTGATGTGCTCGCGGCGTTTATCATGTGTTCTGCACATTTTCTGTCTATGCAGCCTGATTTGTAAAGGTCGCATGTTGCTCTGGCGCCGGCGGGATACCCTGAAAGAAGGGAGCATAGAAAAACGTAAGAGAAGCATCCCGGAAATCCGAATATCAGCCTCGTAGGTTTCTCTAAAACGCGGGAGAATATAGCGACTATACCGGAATCTATAAGCAGCCTCACTGCGAAAAAAAACGGGAACAGCGACGGCAATACTATATAAAGAAAGGTATAAGCTGCGTCGGCAGAACCGTTGATGCATGCCTGAGGTGAATATAGAAAAAGTGCGAACAGACATGATGCGCCTATTATTAGCAAAATTCTCTTCATGCTTGCGCCTCCATACGAATCTGTTAGTATGAATACGCGGTTAAACTTTGCAGTATGACGTAAGACGGCGAAAAGGTACAAAAAAAGACCGGCTTCTGAGCCGGCTTCTTTCTGTCCTATTAGGATGTCTGCATTATACCGAGCGCTCTACAAGGCCGGAACGCATACAACGTGTGCAGACGTATTTTCTTTTGGGCGTACCATTTTCGATTACACGGATTCTCTGTACGTTGGGAGCCCACTTTCTCTTGGATTTTCTATGAGAGTGAGATACGCTGTTGCCCGACGTAACGCCCTTGCCGCAAACTTCACAATACTTGGCCATACTTACACCTCCTTAGGAGTTTATCGTTCGAACCATTATATTTTAGCACTTTACATTGTTTTTTGCAACCGCAAATTCACATATTATTTGAAAAAAATTGAATATTAAAGACGTTGTCGCAAATTTTGGAATTTAATTGTTAAATTTGTTTGAGGATATATACCTCTGCTTGAAAAAAGGTTATAATATAATGAGCAGTAGGAAGCAAAATGCAGCCGCTGCGAACACATAATATAGGAGGCCAGAGAAATGAGTGCAATTATAGAGACTTCCGGTGGTAAGATCACATACACAGATGACTGCATCGCCTCTATTGCAGGCATGGCTACGACAGAATGCTACGGTGTGGTGGGGATGTCCCCTGTAAATAAAATGAAAGACAGCTTGGCGGACATACTTGCTAAGGAGAATGTAAAGCGCGGTGTGCGTGTGTATACTGACGGTACAAATGCAATCAGCGTCGAGCTGTATGTTATTGTGCAGTATGGCGTGTCAATCTCTGCTGTCGCTTCCAGTATTATTTCTACAGTGAGATATAATCTGGAAAAGAACACGGGTCTGAATATTAACGATGTCAAAGTTCTCGTCAGCGGAATTCGCGTCGGTCAATAGCCGCCGGAGGGAACAAATGTGTCTGACAAAATAATAAATGCGAAACTTTTAAAAGAAATGGTGGTTGCCGCTGCCGGATATTTGGAAGACAATAAGCAAACTCTTAACGATTTGAATGTATTTCCCGTTCCTGATGGAGATACAGGAACGAATATGTCTATGACTCTTGTCACGGCGGCGCGCGAGGTCAACGCCTGCGAAGGCGGCGTAGGAGAGATAGTTCAGGCTTTGGGACGCGGCGCTCTGCGCGGAGCGAGAGGAAATTCTGGAGTAATTTTATCGCAGATTTTCCGAGGCTTTAGTCAAAGTGTGGAAAAACATATGGACGTTATGACTGCTGAGGATCTGGTACGCGCGTTAGAGATGGGCGTCCAGTCTGCTTATAAAGCGGTCATGAAGCCTAAAGAAGGAACTATTTTGACCGTGGCCAAGGCGGTGGCGCATGGCGCTCGAAGATGTATTGACTCAGGCGGCAATTTGGATGAAGTGCTGGAAGCGGCGATAGATTCAGGCGCTCAAATGCTGAAGAAAACTCCCGATCTTCTTCCTGTTCTGAAGGAAGCGGGCGTAGTCGATGCGGGAGGCGCCGGTCTTGTGATGATACTAAAGGGTTTTAAGATGGCTGTCGATGGCGTAGATTACGTCACGGCGCTTGATTTAACCCATACTGCTGAGAAAAAGCCCCCCGCGCGCAGTGATATAAGCACGTCTAACATCGAGTTCGGATACTGTACGGAATTCTTTATAGTGAATTTGCTTCCTGAGGTAAACGACACTGTTGTGGACGATTTGCGCGATAAGCTTTTGTCTATAGGAGACAGCCTTGTAGTTGTCGGAGACGGCGAGACGATAAAAGTCCATGTGCATACGGAAAACCCGGGAGAGGCGCTGCAATATGCGCTGAAGCTCGGTCAGCTCAGCAGGATAAAAATAGATAATATGCGCGAGCAGCATGAGTCTATAACAGGTCTCGACCCTACCGAGGCGGCGAATCAAAAACACATAGGACTCGTTGCGGTTTCAGCGGGGGAAGGGTTCACCGATATATTTAAAGATTTGGGTGCGGATCAAATAGTATCCGGAGGTCAGTCTATGAATCCGAGTGCAGAGGACATCGCAGAAGCAGCGGATAAAATAAACGCTGAGTTTATTGCTGTTTTGCCTAACAATAAGAATATTATTTTAGCGGCAGAGCAGGCCAAACACCTTACTAACAAAAATCTGGTAGTTTTGCCGTCTTGTACAATACCGCAGGGAATCGCAGCCATACTCTCTTATAATGCTGAAATGGACATTGATGAGAATATTAAGAGCGCAAAAGAAGCTATGGATAATGTAGCGTCTGCATGTGTGACCAGAGCCGTGCGCGACAGCGCTACCAATGGAATGCAGATAAAAAAAGATGAGATAATAGGCATACGTGAATCGGATACGATTATAGCTCATGGAGATAATGAAGACGATGTTATAGATAAGCTTCTGGAAGACATGGTCACGCCGGAATCTTCGGTTATATCTTTGTATTATGGAGAATCTGTTTCAGATGAGCGCGCGAAAGAGCTGCGCGAAAGGATAGAAGGACAGTTCGAAGAATGCAGTGTAGAAGTGTTGCGCGGCGGTCAGAATGTTTACGATTATATTCTGTCTGCTGAATAAATTTTGGATTCTTAATTAGTGTATTGAGATAAGGAGCTTTTGTACTGCAAAGGCTCTTTTTTGCACGGGGAGGAAAAATGCAGCTTCAGGATGAAGTCACAAAAATAAAAGGCGTAGGGCCGCAAAGAGCAAAGGATCTGGAGAAACATGGGATAACAACTGTGCGTGATTTGCTGTACACTCTGCCGTCAACATATATAAATTTGGATGACGTAACGTCTGTATCAGAGCTTGAGGAAGGAAAAAGGGCAATTGTGCATGGCGTAGTAGCGCGAGATCCCAGATTGGTATTTGTAAGAAACGGTTTGAAAATCGTCACTGTAGAGCTGGCGTGCGAAGGCGGAGTAGTAAGAATACCGCTTTTCAATCAGCCATATCTCCAAAAACAATATACCAGGGGAAAAGAGCTGAGATTTATGGGCGTGGCGCATAAAGACGGCTCTTATTGGAGACTGGATAGCGCGCGAGGCTTTCTGCATGGCGGGATTACTCCCGTATATCCTAAATTTGCTTTTATTAAGCCTGCTATGCTTGAGCGCATAATAAAAGAGGCTCTGAATGAAGTTGAGGTTGAAGAACGATTTTCAGAAGAATTTTGTGAAAAAGCAGGCTTGATAAGCGAGATGGATTCGCTGCGTCTTGCTCATATTCCAAAAAAACCGGAAGATACGGCAGCGGCTCGCGCCTCTCTTGTCTTGCGGGAACTTCTGGTCTATTCATGTATGCTGCGTGAGGCGGGGCGGCGAGACGAGGGTGCGCCGCAGTCTTTCTCAGATTTTGGAATATTGGGAGATTTTTTATCAATGCTGCCATTTAAGCCTACCGAAGCTCAGCTCAGGTCTATGCGAGAGATTATGCAGGATATGTCTGAGCCTTATCCTATGAACAGGCTTCTGCAAGGGGACGTAGGCTCGGGTAAGACTATAGTGGCGTTTTTTGCAGCGTATCTGGCGATGCGCAGCGGAATCCAGACTTTGTTTATGGCGCCGACTGCGATACTTGCAGAACAGCATATGCGTCAGGCTGAGAAGCTGTTTGGCAATGAGGCTGCTTTGCTTACGGCGAAAACTTCTGCTGCCGAACGAAAGAGAATAACATCAGGCCTGTCGAAAGGCGATATAACACTGCTCATAGGCACTCATGCGCTGTTGTACGACACATCAGAAATTCCGCATTTAGGCTTAGTAATAACGGATGAGCAGCACCGATTCGGTGTGGCGCAGCGCGCGGCGCTCTCGCGCGGAGAGGCGGTGAATACGCTTCTGATGTCTGCAACTCCGATACCTCGCACGCTTGCGCTCATTCAATATGGCAAAGCGCAGGTCAGCGTGATAGACGAGCTGCCGCCTGGGCGCAAGCCTGTTAAAACGCGCATAGTACCGTCCGCTAAACGTAAAAGTATGTATTTATGGCTGAGAGACAGACTTGCAGAAGGTGCGCAGGCGTACGCAATATGCCCGAGCATAGTTTCTTCTGAGGAAAACAATATGATGAGCATAGAGCAGCTTTCGTTCGAATTGTCAAGCTGCATGAGCGGAATATCTGTCGGAGTTATTCACGGAGGCATGAGCGAAAGCACAAAATCAGAGACCATGCGCAGCTTTGCGCAAGGCGAGCTCTCTCTGCTGATAAGCACTACAGTTGTTGAAGTCGGGGTAGATGTTCCGAACGCTTCGATAATCATAATTGAGGACGCAGATCGCTTCGGCCTGGCAACGCTGCATCAGCTGCGCGGACGTGTCGGAAGAGGAGAACGGCAGTCGGAGTGCTATCTGGTTACATCTAAGCCCACGGAAAGACTTGAAATACTGAAAGCTTCAAACGATGGTTTTGAGATAGCGCAGAAAGATCTTGAGCTGCGCGGCGCTGGCGAATTGATAGGTCAGAGACAAAGCGGCAACGAATATCTTCGAGTAGCCAGCTTGCTGGACGATTTAGCGCTGCTGGAGTATTCCGCCGAGCTTATATCCGGTATGCCGACTGAGTTTCCGGCTGATTACGCCGTTTTGTGTGATGAGGCTAAGCGTGAGCTGTCTCTGCTGGGAGATAAAGTAGTTTTGAATTAAATAAATAAAAAACATGCCGGCATGCCGCCGGCATATTTAATATATTCAGCTCATGGCTGCTTTTGCGAAAGAGGTATCTACAACTTCTGAGTAATCTGCGCGAACATCTAACTCGCCTGCGCTTTGCATTACGTCCTGCAATCGTTCAAAAGAATCTTGTTCAAGAACGGGATCGGTCGCCCAAGCGCCTATGTCGCGATATCTTTCGACGACCTTAGTAAGAACGCTGACGTCTGTGTCAGGGAAGAAATCCACTATTAAATTCGCTACGTCTTCCGCGTTTGCATTCGCTACGTACTGCTGACCTTTGTAGATTGCGCGTGTAAATGCAGAAATGACGTCGGAGTTTTCTTCCATATAGCTCTTGTTGGCGAAATAAGCGGTATAGGGTATTTCGCCGCTGTCCTCGCCTATAGACGCGAGTATATGACCTTGACCTGTCAGCTCAAATTCAGTTGCCGTAGGTTCGAATAGTGTTACATAATCGCCTACGCCGCTGGCGAAGGAGCTGCCCATCATGGAAAATTGAATGCTGTTATCCAGGTTTGTATTTTCTGGCGTTACGCCGTGCTGACCCAGCAGGTATTCCAGAGTCATATAGGGCACGCCGCCTTTGCGGCCTGCTATTACATGAGTTCCTTTCAGCTTCTCATAGGAGAAATCGCTGTCGGCTTCGCGTCCGACGAGGAAAGAACCGTCGCATGCTGTGAGTTGGGCAAACACTTTGGCGTAATCTTCTTTTCCTTCGTTATAGACGTAGATGCTTGCCTCCGGACCGGCCAGACCGATATCCACCTGACCCGATATTACGCTTGTCATGACTTTGTCTGCGCCTTCTCCGTTGACCAGCTCTACCTGAAGCCCTTCTTCTTCAAAATAGCCGAGAGCTATCGCGGCGTACTGCGGAGCGTAGAATACGGAATGCGTGACCTCGCTGAGAGTTATCTTTTTGAGAGACTCCTGTTCGGAGCAGGCGCAAAGTCCGACGAGCAGCATCAGCGCTGCTGTTACAATTGCAATTAGTCTTTTCATTTTTCCTCCTTAAATAAAGATAGATGTTATCGGCGTTTGTATTTACTTCAAACGTTTTTTAAGCAAAACTCGTTCTATAAGCACTATGCCTTGATACATTACTGCTGCCGCGATAGCCAGAAGCACAACGCTTGCCATCACGAGATCCATTTTGAACACTTGAGAGCCATATACTATCAGATAGCCTATTCCGGCCTGAGATACCAGGAATTCGCCCACGATTACTCCGACCCAAGATAGGCCGACGTTGACTTTCAGAGAATTCATTATTGTTGGCAAATTGGCCGGGAGTACGACTTTGCAGAAGGTCTGCACTTTGTTCGCACCCAGAGTTTTCATCAGAGTCATTTTTTCTTCTTCAGTAGATACAAATCCTGCCAGAACCTCCAGTATTGTCACAATGAGCGATATTGCCAAAGACATGACGACTATAGCTTCCGGTCCTGCGCCGACCCATACTATGAATATTGGTCCCAGCGCTATTTTCGGCAAAGCCATAAGCACAACCAAATATGGCTCCAGCATTGTGCGCAGAAATTCGCTCCACCATAACAATATAGCTATAAGTGTTCCGGCGAGAGTTCCTATCAGAAAACCGATTACGGTTTCCAGACATGTAGTGCCGAGATGGAGAAATAGTTCCCCGTCAGAATAAAGATTGCTAACTGTATTGAAAATGCGCGAAGGGCTGCTCATTATAAACGAGTCTATCCAGCCAAGCTCCGCGCCTATTTCCCATAGAGCTATAAGTGCAACCAATAGAAATATGCGCCAAGAATATATTTTTATTTTGGTTCGCTTCTGTTCTGCCAGATATGCGGCGCGTCCCGCCGATATACCTGCTTTTTCAGACATGTATCTCCAACTCCTTCCATATTGTGTTGAAATAATCGCGGAATTTATCGCTTTCGCGGCATTTCATCGGCAGACGCGGCGAAGGAAAATCTATATTCACAATGTCCTTTATGCGCCCGGGGCGAGCTGTGAGTATTATTACTCTGTCAGCCATACTTACTGCTTCGGATATATCGTGCGTCACCATTAAAGCTGTTTTCTTCTCTTCTTTGATAATTGAGTATATGTCGTCCGATACGGCCAGTCTGGTTTGGTAGTCCAAAGCGGAGAAAGGTTCGTCGAGTAAAAGCAGAGGCGGACGAATGGCCAGCGTGCGTATGAGCGCGCATCTTTGGCGCATTCCTCCGGAGAGCTGAGATGGGTATTTATCTCTAAATTCGTATAAACCGTAGGTACTCAGCAGATGTTCTACATATTCTATATTTTCTGCTGTCTTGCTGCCTGTTATTTCGAGCCCGAGCGTTACGTTCTGCATTATAGTGCGCCACTCAAAAAGGCCGTCTCTCTGGAGCATATATCCGAATCTGCCGCCGCCTGAGATGTGTATTTCACCTGCGGTGGGTTCATGGAGTCCAGCTATAACGGAAAGCAGGGTGGATTTGCCACAGCCCGAAGGCCCGACGATGGATGCGAATTCGCCGTCGTATACGCTCATGCTTACATCACGCAGAGCTTCTATTTCGCCGTTTTTGGACTGATAGGAAAGACTGACGTTTTTTACGCTGACTATTTCTTTCATATGTCTGCCGGCGTCTCCCTTCTGAAATTAGATTTTGTATATTATATGTTTAGCGAAAAAAGCTGCTACTCAGCGTTTGAACACATTCCATAAAAAGGTACACAATTTGTTACAAAAAAACGTAAATGTGAATTGAAAAAACGCATTTTGTGGTGTATAGTTTAAATGATAAAATCAAAGGGTGTGTCGTATGGAAAAGCTTCAAAACAAACTTAATGAGTGCAGGGGAGAGGTTTCGTCAGAAGCAGCTGCCGAAATTTTAAAATACGTTCAAAACAGCCGAGCAGACGGCAGTATGGAAGATGCTCTGATAGACTATATAGCAGAAAAGGCGGTGCGGGCGGAGACAGAACGGAGGCTGCTGCTCGACAGAATGGAGAAGTTTGAACAAAACTATAAAAAGCTAATTCGAGCAGGGTATTTGGTGATTATTATTGTTCCGATTATTCTGCTCGCGCTTATGTTCAGCTTGGAATCAAAGCTGGTTTTTTTGACGTGGTGGATAATAACAATAATTGCAGCGGCTGTTTATTTGATAGTTGTAGATTATCTTCATTCTAAGTATAAACGATGGCGCAGCATAGACGACGGCGGATGGCGCGTATTGGATTCTGAAGACTATGAAGACGAGGCGGATGAAAAAATGCCGTCAGACTCGGAAGAAGACGGCGAGCGGGAGGACGAGAGTGAATAAAATACTCGACATATTCAGAAGGGACGTAAAGCGGCTGACTCACAATGCAGTCGCAATGGTTATAGTAATAGGCGTAATTGTTTTGCCTGCGCTTTATGCGTGGTTCAATATTGCGGCTAACTGGGATCCGTATGGCAACACGTCGGGATTGAAAGTTGCCGTAGTAAACAAAGATAAAGGAACAGAACGCGAAGGCTTGACTGTGGACATAGGCTCGCAGATAGTCGAAACCTTGGAAGCGAACGATGCTATAGGATGGGTGTTTACGGATGAGGACGATGCGATGGAAGGCGTGAATTCCGGCGCTTATTA